>CAYYOY010000060.1:3938-8718 GCA_964473265.1 uncultured Oscillospiraceae bacterium | reverse complement strand
AAGAGCTGGACAACCTCTGAAGACAAAAAGAGCTACACCTTCGTGCTGAATGAGAACGCAACCTTCTCTACCGGCAACCCTGTAACCGCCGAGGACGTAAAGTTTTCTTTCGACCGCCTTATTGGCCTGAAGGGCAACCCTTCTCCCATGGCTGAAACCATTGAAAGCATTGAGGTTGTGGACGAAAAGACCGTAACCATTCACCTAAACACCATTGACGCAGCTCTGCTCAACCGTCTTACCCAGAACAACTTTGCCGTTTACGATGCTAAGGTTGCCAAGGAAAACGGTGCAACACTGGATGCCGAAACCGATAAGGCCCAGGCCTTCTTCGACAGCACCTCCATTGGTGCCGGCGCATATGTGCTCACCTCTTTCGAGCCCAATGGCGAACTGGTGCTCACCGCTAACCCCAACTACTGGGATAAAGACAACATCCCCCAGGCAACCAAATACATCTTTAAGCACATGGCTGAACCCAGTGCCCAAATGATTGCTCTGCAGGCCGGCGATATCGATTTCGCCCTCGACCTTGGTGCAGACCAGATCGACCTGCTGAAGAGCGACGATACTCTTAAAGTGGAACAATCCCAGACCATGTCCATCTTCTTCCTGCTGTTCAACACCGATAAGAACATTGGTGGCCCTGTAAGCGACCCCAAGGTGGTAAACGCTCTGCGTTACGCCATTGACTACGAGGGTGTTCGTCTGCTGAGCGGCAACGGCGCTATCACCCCCTTTAACATCATCCAGAAGGGCTTTGTTGGCGCACTGCCCGAAAATACTGCTGTACGCGATGTAGCAAAAGCCAAGCAGATGCTGGCCGATGCCGGCTACCCCAACGGCTTTGACATTACCTGTGCGGCTATTCCCAACATGGCTCCCGACGGCGTTGGCTTTATGATGCTGGCCGAAAAGGTGCAGAACGACCTGAAGGAAGTAGGCGTAAACCTTACCCTTGAGCCCCAGGAAGTTACCGTTTACCTCGATAAATACCGCAACGGTGAAACCCCCATGCTGGTGGGTATGTGGGGCCCCGATTTCCCCGATTCCGCCAACCAGCTGGCTTTCCTCGCCGGTGAAGCAGTAGGCCTGCGTGCCAACTGGACAGCCGAAAAAGCCCCCAACGTTGCCGCACTGGCACAGGAAGCAAAGTCGGTTGTAGATGAAGCCGCCCGTAAGGATATCTACGAGAAGATTCAAAAAGAGATTGCCGAAATTTCGCCTTATATCGTACTGGTACAGCCCGGCCGCAGCCTGGCAGTTTCCAGCAAAATTAACGATGTGGCCTTCTCTGTAGCTTACCAAATCGACTTTAACCGCATTACCCTTAACTAACAAAAAAACCTCTCGGAGGGAAGGCCGCGATAAGGCTTCCCTCCGGGGGGATTTACCGGTGCTTGCAGGCCCATCCTTGTGGGTGCACACTGTTCGCCCGCGAGGATGGGTCTACAAACAAAAATATTACGCTTATAGGACGGTGAGAACTTTCGTATGGGACTTGTGAAATACATTATACGCCGGCTGCTGCTGCTGGTTGTGGTGCTGGTGGGGGTAACATTTGTAACCTTCTGCATCTCTAAACTGGTACCCGGCGACCCTCTGGTGGCCAACCTGGGGCAGGCGGCGCTGAATAACAAAGAAATTATTGAAACCTACGAAAAGAAATGGGGGTTGGACAAGCCCTTTTTCGAGCAGTATCTCACCTATGTGAAGAACTTTGCCATGGGGGATATGGGGGTTTCGATTGCCTCTAAACGGCCGGTTCTGGAAGATTTGAAGCAGTATTTCCCGGCCACTATTGAGCTTGCCACATTGGCTACGATAATTAGTATTCTTATGGGCCTGCTCTTTGGCATTGTGTCGGCTACCAACCGCAACAAGCTACCCGACCACGGGTTGCGTGCCGTTTCGCTGGTGGGTATTTCTATGCCGGCCTTCTGGCTGGCGCTGCTGTTCCTATTCTTCTTCTACCAGCAGCTAAAAATCTTGCCCGGCTTTGGCCGGATGGGCATGGAGTTTTCAGGCTTCCAAAGCCCCACCGGCTTTTTGCTGCTGGATAGCGCCATGCAGGGCAACTGGGCTGTGTTTGGCAGTGCCGTTTCCCACATGATTATGCCGGCTGTTGTGCTGGCAGCCTCTACTATGGGCGTTATTACCCGTACCGTGCGTTCCAGCATGCTGGACGTACTGGGGCAAGATTACCTGCGCACCGCCAAGGCCAAAGGCCTTTCGCCTAAAAAGGTTATTTATAAGCACGCTCTGAAAAATGCGCTTATTCCCACCATTACCATGTTCGGGTTGAGCTACGGCAACCTACTGGGCGGCACGGTGCTAATAGAGAGCATCTTTTCCTACCCCGGGCTGGGGCTTTATGCCTACACCTCGGCCAAAACTCTCGATTTCCCGGCCATCATGGGGGTTACGGTGGTTATCGCCACCATTAACTCCGTGATGAGCCTGCTGGTAGATATTATCTACGCCTTTGTTGACCCCAGAGTAAAGTATTAGGAGGTGGCGCTGTGTTTAATAAGAAACAAATAAAGAAGTTTATTCGCAAGAACCCCCTGGCAGCGCTCGGCATCGTCCTTTGCTTGGGCTGGTGTGTGCTGGCACTGCTGGCACCGGTTATCTCTCCCTTCGACCCAGTGGTGCAAGACCTTGCCGCCCGCAACCAGGCCCCCAATGCACTGCACTGGTTTGGTACCGACCGTATGGGCCGCGATATTCTTTCCCGCACCCTTTACGGCGCAAGAATTTCGCTGCCGGCCGGTATGCTGGTGGTAATATTTGCTACTGTATTGGGCGGTGCCTGGGGCGCCATTGCCGGCTACTTTGGCAAAGCGGTGGATGAAGTAATGATGCGTATTTCCGACATCATCATGTCCTTCCCCAGCATTTTGCTGGCCATGGCCATTGCTGCCGTGTTGGGGCGCAATATGCTCAATTCGGTGCTGGCTATTGTTGTGGTGTGGTGGCCCAAATACGCCAGAATGATGCGCAGCCTTGTGCTTTCGGTAAAGGAATCGGAATACGTTACCGCCGCCGTGGCGCTGGGCGAATCGCCTATTCGCGTGCTTGCCCGCACCATTGTGCCCAACTGTGTTTCGCCGCTGCTGGTAATGGGCTCGGTAGACCTTGGCAACGCCATTCTTATCTTTGCCGGTCTGGGCTTTTTGGGGCTGGGCGTTGTGCCCCCCAACCCGGAATGGGGTGCAATGGTTTCAGAAGGCGCGGCTATTCTGAAGTACTGGTGGGTTAGCTTTTTCCCAGGTTGCGCCATTTTCATGGTTTCTATGGGCTTTAACTTCATTGGCGACGCCATTCGCGATGCGCTTGACCCCCGCCTACGCAACCAACTTTAATTTTGCTACCAACTTCTAAGGAGTGGAGATATGAATTATCAGGCAAGAATTGATACCCTGCGCACCGCTATGGAACGCGAGGGCTTGGCAGCGGTGCTGCTGCCTATCAACGCCAATTCCGAATATATTTGCAACGTGGCGCGTCTGGGTGGCGGCAATACCCCCCAGCGCCAAAACAGCCTAGAATACACCTGCGTGGCTGTAACCGCCAACGAAATTGCCGTACTGGTGCCCCGGCTAACCGGCCTGGGTGTGGGGCTTAAACTGCGGGGCAACCCATATGTAACCTCGTTTGTACCCTTCCCGGATATGGACTTGGACGGCGATTGTTTCCGCAAAACGCTGGAAAAGCTGGGCCTGCGCGGCAAGCGTGTGGGTGTACTGCAGGATATTTCTTCCTCGGTAGTGCTCATGCTGCAGCAGGACCTTGCCGCCACGGTGGTAAACTTTGATAGCCCTATTCAGGAAATGCGTGCGGTGAAGGATGCCGACGAACTGGTTCTCATGCGCAAGGCTTCTGAAATAGCCGACCAAATTTATAAAGAAATATTCCCCCAGCTGCGTCCGGGTGTTGCCGTGCGCGAAATTGAGTGGGAAATTGAAAAAATGGCCGAGCGGTTTGGCGCTTCTATGTCGTCCTTCCCCAGCGAACTGCTTAACAACGGCCCCAAAGCAGGCGAAATGGTGGGTATGCCGTACCCCATTATTGAAAAGGGCTACACCCTGGCCTTCGATTTTGGCGTTGTGTACCAGGGCTACTGCTCTGATTTTGGCCGCACCATGTTTGTGGGCGAGCCCACCTTACAGCAGGTAAAGCTGCACGAGCTTGTTATGGCTGCCCAAAAGGCGGGCATGGAAGCCATGCGTGCCGGCACTGCCACGGGAGAAGACGTAAACGCAGCCGCCCGCCGCGTTATTGAAGAAGCCGGCTATGGCGAAAGCTTCATTCACCGCCTGGGCCACGGCATAGGTAAGGACGTACACGAGCGTCCCTTCCTGGCAGAGGGCGAAAAGCGCCTGCTGCAGCCCGGCATGACCTTCACCATAGAGCCCAGCATCTTCCTGCCGCACCAAACACTCATCCGGGTAGAGGACGTAGTGCTGGTAACCGAAACGGGCTACGAGCCCCTTAACACCACCACCCGGGAAGTGGTCGTCATTGCATCCTAAGTAAAGGAGGGCAAGCGTATGAAACAAACTGTTTTAGAAGTAAATAACCTTGAAACCCACTTTTTTACCGAGCAGGGCGTAGCCGCTGCGCTAGATAAAGTTAGCTTTTCGCTGCAAGATGGTGAAACCCTTGGTATTGTAGGGGAATCGGGCTCCGGCAAGAGTGTTACGGCGCTTTCTGTTATGCGACTGCTGCCCGAGCCGGCAGGGCGGCTGACGTGGGCGGCGACAGTGGTTGGTCCTCC
>CAYYOY010000060.1:0-3928 GCA_964473265.1 uncultured Oscillospiraceae bacterium | reverse complement strand
TATTGTGGGCGGTGAAATTCTCTTTCAGGGCGAAGACCTCGCCAAGAAAAGCGATAAAGAAATGTGCAGTATCCGGGGCAACCGTATCTCTATGATATTTCAGGAGCCCATGACAGCCCTGAACCCTGTCTACACCATAGGCGACCAGCTTATGGAAACCTTTATGCTGCACCAAAAGCTATCGGAAAAAGAGGCAAAGGAAAAATCTGTTGACATGCTGCGCATGGTGGGTATTCCCCACCCCGAACAGCGCTTTGGGGAATACCCCCACCAGCTTTCGGGCGGCATGCGCCAGCGCGTAATGATCGCTATGGCGCTTTCCTGCAAGCCCAAGCTGCTCATTGCCGACGAACCCACCACCGCTCTGGACGTTACCATTCAGGCGCAAATTCTCGACCTTATGGCCGAAATTCGCAAAGAAACCAATACGGCTATTATTCTCATCACCCACGACCTTGGGGTAGTGTATGATGTGGCCGATAAAGTTATGGTAATGTATGCCGGCCAGGTGGTGGAAACTGCCACCAAGCAAGAGCTTTTTTCCAACCCCCGCCACCCCTACACCCTGGGGCTGCTGCACTCGCTACCCAAGCTGGAAGGCGAGCTGCAAAAGCTGGAGCCCATTGAAGGCTTGGTGCCCAGCATTTACGATATGCCCAAGGGCTGCCGCTTTCACCCCCGCTGCAAGGCGGCAAGGCCTATTTGTAGCGAGATAAGCCCCCAGCTTTTAAGCTGCGGCGAGGGGCATCAGGCACGCTGCCTGCAAATGGACCCCCGCTGGGAAGGAGGGCATAGCGAATGAGCCAGGTTTTAATCGATGTAAAAGACGTTAAAAAGTATTACCCCGTTGGCAGCGGCAGCTTCGGCGGCAAGGGCAAGCGCTTTGTTAAAGCGCTGGACGGTGTGAGCTTTCAAATTCACAAAGGGGAAACCCTAGGCGTGGTAGGCGAATCGGGCTGCGGCAAATCTACCACAGGGCGGGCCATTTTGCGGCTGATGAGCCTTACCGAAGGCCAGGTGCTGTTCGAAGGGCAGGACGTGTACGCCCTTTCTTCCCGCGAGCTGCGCAGCTTCCGCAAGCGCATGCAAATGATTTTCCAAGACCCCTTTGCCTGCCTAGACCCCCGCAAAACCGTAGGCCAGATTATTGAACACCCCCTGCAAATTCACCACATGGGCAGCTCTGCCGAGCGCAAAGAGCGCGTGCTGGAACTGATGAACCTTGTGGGCCTGCGGGCAGATTATATCCACCGCTACCCCCACGAATTTTCGGGCGGGCAGCGGCAGCGCATTGGCATTGGGCGGGCGCTGGCGCTTAACCCCAGCTTTGTGGTGTGTGACGAACCTATCTCAGCGTTGGACGTTTCCATCCAGGGGCAGGTTATCAACCTAATGCAGGAACTGCAGGAAAAGCTTAGCCTTACCTATATGTTTATTTCGCATGACCTTAGCGTGGTGCGCCATATCTGCGACCGCATTGTGGTTATGTACCTGGGCAAGGTGATTGAAACCGCCACCAAAGAGGAACTCTATGCCCACCCCGCCCACCCCTACACCCAGGCGCTGCTTTCGGCCATTCCGGTAATAGGCGGCAGCGAAAAGAAGCGCATAATTCTCGAGGGCGATATCCCCAGCCCTGTGGATGTTCCCAAAGGCTGCCGCTTCTGCACCCGCTGTTTTGCGGCTAAAGAAATTTGCTTCCAGCAGGAGCCCCCGCTGCAAGTGCTTTCCGCCGGCCACACCTGCGCCTGCCATTTTCCAACGCAATAACTTGTAATATACACATACAACCCGGGGTGCGGCGCTTGCGCTGTGCCCCAAAACAGCGCCGGCAGCATATTTGCCGAATTTAGGATAAGGACGGATGCTTTGTGAGTACCATTTTGCATGGTGCCCGGCTGCTCACCGGTGCCGGTGCCCCGGCCATTGACAAAAGTGTGGTTGTAATCGACCACCCCGAAGCCCAAAACGCCCCCGATTTCTTTGGCTATGTAGGCCCTGCCGAGGGCTTTGACCTTACAAACCTGCAAGCCGACGACCGGGTGGTAGAGCTGGAAGGCTACACCCTTCTGCCGGGCTATATTAATGTGCAAACCCAGCTAGATTTACCCCTGCCTATGGATGCAACGCTAACACCCGAGCAAAGCGTGCTGCTTATGTACCGCCGGGTGGCCGAAGCCCTGCGCAAGGGCAATACCACGCTGCGCGCCATAGCCGAACACCCCGAAGCACTGCTGGCTCTGCGCGACAGCCTGGACCGTGTAATGCTATGGGGCAGCAGGGTGCTTTCCACAGGTGTAATTCCCGCCACGGGCAACCCCGAACGCACCGCCCAGCTGGCAGCCCAGGCGGCGCAGGTGCACGATGTGTTGGAGCTGGTGCTTTCGCGCGGGCTGGCCTGCATGTTTGGCGCACCCCACACCCCCCTTATGAGCAAAGAAGAAATTGCGGCAGTGGTGCAGGCTGCACACAGCGCCGGCAAGCCCGTGTTTGCCCACTGTGGTGTAGATGAGGCCGCCAGAGAGGCGGTGCTCTGTGGGGTAGATTGCATTGAGCACGGCTACCTGCTCAGCCCTGCTACACTTGCGCTTATGGCCCAAAAAGGCACCGCCTTTTTGCCCGCACTTTCGGCCACAAAGGCCATTCCTTACCTGCGGCAGAACGGCTACCCGGGGCTGGAGCAGGTGGAAGAACACAAGGCGCTGGAAATACACAGCCAGGCGGTGCGTGCCGCCATGCAGGCCGGTGTAACGCTTATTGCCGGCACCGACCTAGCCCCCTCTATGCACCCCGCCACCCGCAGCACCACCCCCGGCGAGCTGGAACAGCTGGTGGCGCTTGGCCTTTCGCCCATGGCAGCCATTTCTGCCGCAACCGGGGCAGCCGCCAAGCTGCTGGGCCTGCATAACCGGCTGGGCACCATAGCCACCGGAATGGAAGCCGACATTATTGCCGTGAAAGGCCGCCCGGACGAGGACATTACCTGCCTGCGCAACCTGGAAATGGTGGCAAGAGGCGGCCGGCTGGTGTGGAGCGTGGTAGAAGGTCTGGTGCTCGACCGTTTTGCACTGCTGCCCCCCGGCTACACGCTCGATAGCCCATTTTAAGGTAAAAAAGGGGGATTTCTCCCCACCCTGCCGAGGAGAAATCCCTTTTATTCCTACGCATTGCGCAAATGCATATATACTGTGTTTTTACTAATGCCTAAGAGCTTTGCCGTTTTTGCCACCGCGTCCTTAAAATGGAACACGCCCCGCTGCGAAAGGATATGTACAATTTCTTTGTTGCGGTTGTGGGCTGAAATGGCATCGCTGTCGTATACCTGCTGGCGAACCTCCAGCACGGCATCGGTAATCACTTCGTCCATATCCTGGGCATAGGTTTCCTTTTTGCTATCCAATTCCTCCATATCGGGCATAGTGGGCGCCAAAAAGTTGTGTAGAAACTGTGTGAGCGGTGTGTTCAGGTAAAGGTTAATGCACAGCAGACCAATAATTTGTCCGCTTTCCCCCCGAATGGTAATGGTGGTGCTTTTAAGGGGTTCACCTTTTTTATTCTTAGAAAAATAGGTGGAATAGCCCTTGTTGGCGCTGTCGGCGCGAATTTTTGCAAGCATATCGAGCGCCAGCCCGGTAATGGGTGCACCCTCCTTGCGCCCGGTGTAATAGCCGTTGATAATTTTGATTACAGAGTGGTCGAAATCTTCCAGGCTGTGCAGCACAAATTCGTAGCCGTCGCCCATATATTCGGAAAGGCCGTCCACCAGCGTCTTGTACGATTCTAGTATTTGCCGGTCTACGGCTGTTAGTGTTACGCGCACATTGTTCTTCCTTTCTTATGTAGCTTAACTATTTTATAATTATACAAAAAATTGTTTGGCAGCACAACCATTTTCTATGGGATATAGGCAGAAGGCAAGGTTCTCATT
>CAYYOY010000059.1:2236-8753 GCA_964473265.1 uncultured Oscillospiraceae bacterium | reverse complement strand
TTCGCAACGACCGCTGGATACGCGATGTTACCCGTTAATTGTTCAATTTTGTATTGTAAAACACCCTTTTTTGTGGTAAGCTATGAATAGATACTGTGTATATCTTCATTTTTTGGAGGTTAAATGCACAGCAATTGCTAAGGAGGCGTGGCAATGCTTTTTAGAAATATTATGGAAAACATCGTCTGGGAAAAAATTGAGGATCTTATTAAAGCAGGCGTATACCAGGGCTGTACCTGTGACATTTGCAAAAACGATGTGGCTGCCATTGCGCTTAACACACTGCCCCCTAAGTATGTGGTAAATCTTACCGGCGAGGCGTATTCCAAGGCAAAATATCTGGGCATTCAAAACAGCATTGATATTTCGCGCCAGATTGCCTATGCCATGGAGGTTGTAAAAAATTCCCCCCGCCATTGTGAGGTACAAGCATAGGAAGAGCGAGCTATGATGCAAAAGCTTGGTAAAACCAATACAATTGCGCTGGCTGCAGTAGCCCTTGTGGTTGCAGCCGGCTTTTTGTTGTTGTGGTGGCAGGGCCGCAGCCCTTCGGGTGCCTACGTCCACATTTGGGTGGGTGGCCAGCCCTACCGCACCATAGAGCTGGCAAACGCCACGCCGGGCGTTTTTTCCATTGAACAGGATACCGGCCGCCCGGTAAGCTTTGAAATTAAGGATAACCGCATTCGTTTTATAAACGTAACCTGCCCCGACCACCTTTGTGAACAGGTGGGTTTTGTACACACCGAGGGGCAAACGGCCATTTGTATGCCCAACCAGGTGGTGCTTAGTATAGAGCCAACACCTTAACCGGCAGTAAGGAGGCCTGGCAGTGATACAAGCGGTTTACCCCTATGGCCAGGTTGAGACTGAACACTTGCAGCGCTGCGACCCTCAATTGGGCGCCGCCATTACCCGCATTGGCATGCTGCAGCGCAGCATTACGCCCGACCCGTTTGCTGCCCTTGCCATGAGCTTTGTAAGCCAGCAGATTTCCGGTAAAGCGGCCGATACCATTTGGGCCAGGCTGGAACAGCTCACCGGCGGCGTTACCCCCCAAAGCCTTGCAGCGGCTACCCCCGAAGCGCTGCGGGCCTGTGGCCTGCCCACCCGTAAGGTTGCATGGTTGGGCCAAGCCGCACAGGCTGCACAGGCCGGCCTGTTGCAGCGCGAAAGGCTGCAGGCGCTTAGCGACGAAGAGGTGATTAAGCATTTGTGCAGCCTAAACGGTGTGGGCTGCTGGACGGCAGAAATGCTGCTGATATTCTGCCTTTGCCGCCCCAATGTGCTAAGCTGGGGCGACCTTGGTATTCGCAAGGGCATACAGCTGCTTTATGGGCTGCCAACACTTACTCGCGAAGCCTTTGAAGCCTGCCGCAGCCGGTATCACCCGTATGCCACGGTGGCTTCCTTTTATCTTTGGGCAGTGGCAGGCGGCGCATAGAGTAGGGGATACGGTTGCCTGCAACACACGACTAGAAGCAAATAAAAAACGGCAACCGTTTGCCAAGCGCAAACGGCTGCCATTTTTCTGTTATGCTACCTTATTCTGGTAGGTTGCTCACCCGGTAGCAAAGGGTCATTAGGCTATCGCTTAAGTGTACATTTTCTACGGCAATGTTGTCGTACCCATGAGCAAGGTCGTAGTGCGAAAAATTCCAAAAGCCGCGAATGCCCAGTTCAATGCACTGGTCGGCTACCGTGGGGGTTTCATCCTTAGGAATACACAATATGGCTACACGCGGGGTAAGGCGGCGGCAGAGTGCGGGCAGCTCATCCATGCTTTGCACGGTAAGGCCGGCAATTTGGCTGCCTATTACCCCTGGCGAAACATCTAAAATAGCCGAGAGAACAAAGCCCATACGCTCAAAATCCATCTGCTGGGCAATGGCCCGGCCCAAATTGCCCGCGCCTATCAGCAGAGCGGGCAGACGTTTTTCTACCCCTAAAATTTTTCCTATTTCAGTGTAGAGGTGTTCCACGTTGTAGCCATAGCCCTGCTGGCCGAAACCGCCGAAGCAGTTGAAATCCTGCCGAATTTGCGAAGCCGTCAGGCTCATAATATGCGCCAGCTCACGGCTGGAAATGCGCCGGGTACCTTTGTGCAGCATATCGCCCAAGATGCGGTGGTAGCGGGGCAATCGACGTATAACCGAAGTAGAAATCAAGGCTTTTTTGGGCATGTTGGGCGGTCCTCCTTGTACGGTTTCGTCGTGCCTACTTGCTAAGTGCCTGTACAGTTTGCATTACATAGTCGCCAAAATCTTTGCAGGTGGCGCCGGTATCGCGGCCGGTAATAATCATGCGGCGTTCCTCATACATGCAAATATCCAACGCACGTTCCAGCAGGTTCGATTGCTCCTGGCAGCCAATGTGCGAAAGCAGCAGCACAGCTGCACGCAGCATAGAGCAAGGGTCGGCATAAATATCGCGCCCTTCCTGCACCATGCGGGGGGCAGAACCATGAATGGCTTCAAACATGGCGTAGCGCTTGCCAATATTGGCGCTGCCGGCGGTGCCTACGCCGCCCTGAAATTCCGCTGCCTCGTCGGTGATGATATCGCCATAGAGGTTGGGCAGAATGAAAACCTGAAAATCGGTACGGCGCTTGGTGTCAATAAGCTTGGCCGTCATAATATCAATGTACCAATCGTCGGTGGTAATATCGGGGTACTGTTTGCCAATTTCCTGGCATAGGCGCAGGAATTTGCCATCGGTGGTTTTTACCACATTGGCCTTGGTAACAATAGACACACGCTTTTTACCGTTTTTAGCTGCATAATCGTAGGCTAGGCGGGCAATGCGGCGGGTGCCTTCGGTGGTGGTTACGGTAAAATCGAAGGCAAGGTCGTCGTCTACTTCCAACCCGCTGGAACCAAGCGCATAAGCGCCTTCGGTGTTTTCGCGGAAGAAGGCCCAGTCAATACCCAGGTCGGGCACTTTTACGGGGCGTACATTGGCAAACAGATCTAGTTCTTTGCGCATGGCAACATTGGCGCTTTCAATGTTGGGCCAGGGGTCGCCTGCACGGGGGGTAGTGGTAGGGCCCTTGAGAATAACATGGCATTCCTTCAGCGCTGCCAATACATCATCAGGAATGGCCTTGTTGCAGGCCGCGCGGTTTTCAATGGTAAGACCATCGATATCGCGAAACTCCACCTTGCCGGCCTGCACTTTTTCGGCCAACAAAAATTTTAGCACACGGGCGGCCTCGTTGGTAATAACAGGGCCAATGCCATCCCCCCCGCATACACCTATAATTAGCTTTTCCAGGCCTGCGTAGTCTACAAAATCGGCCTGGGCGTTCATTGCCTCCACACGGGCAAGCTGCCGTTCTATCAGCTTCATAAAGCTTTCGGCGGCAGTTGAAATTTTCTGTTGCATATTCATCCGTTCCTTTCCAGCAAGCTGCTACTATAAATTTTACCGTTTTTATGGTGGCTTGTCAAACATCCCACAGCGCATTTTTTAACCCGAACTGGAAAAAATGTATACAACAAATGAAAACAAGCGTAGGCAATTATGCAACGGGGTGCCCGATGCCGCAACCTTTAGTTTGCCCAAAAGCTTGCGGTCAACCATTTTTTCTTTCAACCCACCACAACCGCTGCAAATGCTTACAGTAGGGGTGAAGCCTTGATAACTGCCCTGCTGCTCGGCTCCCGCACCGACAGACGCCTGCACAGCTTTCTAGAAAAGGCGCTGCGCAACCGCTTAGGCCTACTCTCTCTTACAGCAAAAGGCTGTACAACTGTGCCAAACCCTCGGCTACTGCTGTGGGATTGCGGCCACGCTTCTCGGGTAGAAGCACAAAACGCAATTGTTATTATCAAGCAAAAACATGGTGTTCTAACCCCCATTACCTATCTGCCGGAACACCCGCCAGTGGTGGTGTTGCCCAGCCAAAGCAGCCAAGCGGCCGAGTTTGCCGCCCGTAGCGCACTGCCGGCCATTACCTGTGGCCTGGGCTCGAAAGATACCCTTACCCTAACTAGCCTGGGCGAAGGCAATGCCGTGGTAGCGCTGCAGCGTGCGGTTACGGCGTATGACGGTAACGTCATTCAGCCCATGGAGCTGCCGGTAAAACTGAGCAGCCCGCAAGACAGCTATAGCCTGCTTGCCCTGGCCGCCCTGTTGGCCTTTAGCGGCGAACTGGGTGAAATGGAAAGCCTAGAGCTATAGACATGCGAGTGCCGGCACGCTTTTACCGGCTCTGCAAAAAAGCCAAGAGAATGCCGCCTCGGCGTTTCTCTTGGCTTTTTGAATAAAATAGTTTGCTTACACAAAACCGTGCCGCTGCAAAATATGCTGGGCCGAGGCTACAAAATCTTCTTCGGTACCCCATGAAAAACGAAAAAGTGCACCTTGGCCACCCCCGGCACCAATGATATCTACTACAAGCTCATCGTTGTATACAGAAAGTGCCACCGTTAAACTTGCACGGTTCGATGAGCGAAAATAATACTTTTCAAAAACCATTACATACATCCAAACGCCGTTTACTAAACGGCTGGTACTATGTATAAGCTCGCAACTCATGGCGCTGTTTTGAATTTCTTCTGCAAGTAGTTCGGCAATCTGGCTTGCATTGCCGCTGCCATGCATGGTTAAGCCTGCCATGTGCACATCTCCATATTATTATAATTTTGCTGTACTATAGGTGCAAAATTTACAGCATTTTCTTGCAAAGCACAAGATTTACCTCTTTCAAACGAAAAAATTAACAGTTATATATTATTTATGGAGGAACATACTATTACTGCAAACGCAACATGAATTAATCGTTGAAGAAGATTCAAGGAGTGTTAAATCATGTCCAACAATCCCGTAGTTCCCGGTGCAAAAGAAGCACTCAATAAGTTCAAGATGCAGGCTGCCAGCGAGGTTGGCGTAAACCTGAAGCAGGGCTACAATGGCGACCTGACCTCCCGCGAGGCCGGTTCGGTAGGCGGCCAGATGGTTAAGAAAATGATCGAGTCCTACGAGAACTCCATTAAGTAACCAAGGCATAGCCAAAATATCAGCCAACGATAGAATCTCCGGCGCAATAGCGCCGGAGATTTCTCTATATACGAAAATCTTTTTATTATAGATGTAGGCTTGGCAAATTGCTGCATTTGCGCTACAATATAAAAAACCTGTACTTACAGAGAACGGTGCTATACAGCCCACACAATTGCAGCAAAGAACGCCGAAAAGTTGGCCAAAATAGCACAGTGGTTGGCGCAATCGCACTTCCTAACAGTACAAAGTAATTTGAGGAGTAAACATGCAAAACGGCCTACAATTTACATTTGCCACAGAGGCAGATGTAGCCGAAATTTTAACCTTCATTAAGGCGCTGGCAGCCTACGAAAAAATGGAGCAAGAGGTTGTCGCCACCGAAGAACTGTTGCGGGAATGGATATTTGAAAAAAAGAAGGCCGAGGTGTTATTCGCCAGCATTGATGGTAAAAATGTGGGCTTTGCACTTTTCTTTCACAATTTTTCTACCTTTTTGGGGCGCTCGGGCATCTACCTGGAAGACCTTTTTGTGCTGCCGGAATACCGCGGTAAGGGCTACGGCAAGGCGGTTTTGCAAAAGCTCGCGCAAATTGCCCTGGAACGTGGCTGTGGCCGTCTGGAATGGTGGTGCCTAGATTGGAACAAACCCAGTATTGACTTTTACCTTTCGCTGGGTGCCCAGCCCATGGAGGATTGGACAGTTTACCGTATAGCCGGCGATACCCTGCACAGGCTGGCCGGCGAGGCATAAAATAAGCAAGCGCAGTACTACCGTAGCGGTAATACTGCGCTTTTTGTGTGTAATGCCCTACGCAAAAACTTCCTGTGCACGGCGCATGTTTTGCCGCACCTGCACCCCAAATGGGCAGTTTGGCTCGCACTTACCGCACATAATGCAGTTGGCGGCGGTTTTTTCCAGCGCATGGTAATGTTGACGCACGGTGGCGGGCACCTCGGGCTGCAGGGTGGCGAGGTCGAGATATTTGGTTACCTGACCAATATCAATGTGCGCGGGGCAGGGCAGGCAATGGTTGCAATACATGCACCGGCCGGTAATCTGCACTTTTTCTATGCCGCTTAGCACGGTGGCATAGTCGCGTTCCTGTTCACTGGCCGAAAGGTAACCCAACGAAATTTCCATTTCCTGTGCGCTGGCCGCACCCATTAAAACACTTGCCACACCCGGGCGGGTAAGGCTGTAGTGGCAGCACTGGGCCACTGTCATGGCCTTGCCAAAAGGCGAGGTTTCGGCCTTGAGCAGCCGGCCTGCCCCCAGCGTCTTCATTACCGTAATGCCAACCCCTTCGCGTTCGCAGGCTGCATATAGGGTTTGGCGGGCGGGGTCTATACTCCAGGCTTCGGTTTCTAAATCTTTAAAATCGATTAACGAGGCAATGTCGGTTTCGGGCTTTTCTAGGTCGTACGCCGGGTTTATGCTGAACATAAGCACATCAATTAGCCCGGTTTCCACCGCCTTTAGCGCCACCAACGGGTTGTGCGAGCTTAGGCCCAA
>CAYYOY010000059.1:0-2226 GCA_964473265.1 uncultured Oscillospiraceae bacterium | reverse complement strand
ATACTCAATTATCTCGTTGTCGAACACCTTATCGTAATCCTCAAAGCTATCCACATAGTGAATCATGCCAATATCCATGTAGTCGGTTTGCAGGCGCTGCAGCAGGTCTTCAAAGGCGGCTTTGCATTTGGCAAGGTCGCGGCTGCGCTCGTATTGGCCATCTTCAAAAATGCTGCCGATATGCCCCTGAATAAGCATTTTTTCCCGCCGACCCTTTAGCGCGTTGCCAATGCAGGTGCGAGTGTCGGGCTGGGACATAAACACATCCAAAATATTTACACCGTTTGCAATAGCTACATCGAAAATATCGGTAACCACTTGTTGGCTTTTGCCAATCATCCATTCGCCGCCCAGGCCAATAATGCTTACCGGCAGCCCGGTTCTGCCCAAGGGCTTATATGTCATCTCCATTTGTTGTCAACCTTCCTTTACCAGCTCTGGTGCACCTGGCTGCGAATGTATTGGTCGTAAATAGCTTGCACACCCTGCATTTGTGCGGGGGTTAAATCGGGCAGCTCTGCGGCGCGGATGTTGGAAACGACCTGGCCGCTGTTGCTGGCCCCGGGAATTACACTGCTTACAGCGTCGAACATTAAAATCCACTTTAAAGCATAGGGGATTAGATCTTCAGTATTAAAAAGCTTTTTTAGCTCTGCCACTGCCTGCAGGCCAAGGGAATAATCTACCCCCGAAAAGGTTTCGCCTTTATCGAAGGCTTCGCCGTTGCGGTTGTAGGTGCGGTGGTCTTTTTCGCCAAAGGTAGTGCTTTGGGTGTAGCGGCCCGTAAGCAGGCCACTGGCCAGCGGCACCCGAGCAATAATGCCCACATTGCATTGCTTTGCTTTATCAAACAGCGCTTCGGCAGGCTTTAGGCGGAACATGTTAAAGATAACTTCTATGGCTGCTATGTTATATTCCATGGCCGCCAGCCCTTCCGAAACGGCTTCAATGCTCACACCGTAGGCGGCAATTTTGCCCGCCTGCTGCAGCTTATCCATGCCGGCAAAAAGTTCATCCTTTTGGTAAACCGAGCTGGGCGGGCAGTGTAGCAGCACCATATCCAGCTTTTCGACCCCCATGCGCTTAAGGCTGTCGTCTACAAAGCCTTCCATAGCAGCGGGGGTATACATTTCGGCGGTGTGGGGGTTCAGGCCTCTGCCACATTTGGTTACCACATATACATCGGCGTGGGTGTCTTTAATAAATTCGCCAATGGCGGTTTCGCTTTCGCCGCCGTTGTAAATATCGGCCGTGTCAATAAAGTTGATACCATTTTCATAGGCTGTTTGCAAAATTTTTCTGGCCTCTGCGGGGTTAAAGGGGTCGCCCCATTTGGTGCCAAGTTGCCAGGTGCCAAGGCCAATTTCAGAAACCTGCACGCCGGTTTTGCCAAATTGCCGTTTGTTCATACCATCATGCTCCTTCTTGACATTTTTATAATTACAGTATAAATTACTATTATATTAGAAAGTATAATGCTAAACACAAGTGCTGTCAACACAGGTACATCTTTTTCTTTTGGTGTAACGGAGGTAACAATTGCGATGGATAAGATACAAGTGAGCTGCGAAATTGAAGTAACGCTCAAAATGATAGGCGGAAAATGCAAGCCGCTTATCCTTTACATTTTGGCCGAGGAAGGCCCCAAACGCTTTACCGAGCTTATGGGGCAGATTACCCAAATATCGCAAAAAACGCTTACCAACCAGCTGCGCGAGCTGCAAACCGACGGCCTGATAAACCGCGAGGCCTTTGCCGAAATTCCCCCTAGGGTGCAGTATTCCATTACCCCCAAGGGCGCGACGCTGCTACCCATATTAGAGCTTATGTGCGCATGGGGCGAAAAAAACATGGACAACCGCTTTGAGCTGACAAGCCCGCAATGTTCGGAATAAACTACCCTAAAATACAAATACGATAGAGATGTTCACACTTTTGCTAAAAGTGCATTTATTTCTAAAATCACAAAATTGGCAATGCAAGAATTTATGGACAGGTATAACCCTAGCTAATGAGCATTTGGCGGGGCAAGCCGTGGCCGTTTGCGGTTGTTGCAGTTGAATGGACAGTAAAGCCAGCTTAGGGTGAAAAAATTTATTTTTATAACATGACATATTGTTGTTATGTTACATGGTTTATTATAACTATATCAAATTTATGGAGGTAGTTATAATGAACTATGAAATCGTGAACCTTGAAGCAAAAATTATTGTTGGTGTAAGTGCC
>CAYYOY010000058.1:0-8755 GCA_964473265.1 uncultured Oscillospiraceae bacterium | reverse complement strand
AAAAGCCTATGCCCGCAGCCTTTTCTTCACTCATGGACATATTCCCGCCTTCTCAATCAATTTCTTTGCTTCGTCTACCTGAATGAGCTTACCGTAGGATACCACCCGGCTGTTAATTACCAGTGCGGGGGTTTGCAGCACGCCAAACTTTGCAATTTCCACTGCGTCACCAAGGTTGAGCACTTCATCGGCAAAGCCCAGCTCGGCCACCGCCTGCTTTACATTGGCAAAGGTATCGGCGCTTTTTTTGCAGCAGGCGCCCAGCACAATAAAACGGGCGTTCTTTACATCGCTAATGCCGCACTGCCCACCACAGGCGCAGGTAGTTTTAATTTCTTGCCCGGCGCAGCCGCAGCTCTCTTTCTTCTTTCCCAAACCAAAAAGTGCCATGGGGTTTCCTCCTTTAAATAAACAAAAATTGAAATGCATTAAAGGTATAGCCAATTATAAGAATGCCGGCAGTTACAATGCCTACAAAAATGCCTAGCAGCCGGGGCTTTACAGCCTTGCGCAGCAGAATAACCGAAGGTAGCGAAAGGGCGGTTACCGCCATCATAAAGCTTAAAATAGTGCCTACCCCCACGCCCTTGGCAAACAGTGCTTCCGCAATGGGAATGGTGCCAAAAATATCGGCATACATGGGCACGCCCACAACTGTTGCCAGCAGTACCGAAAAGGGGTTGTTGGCCCCCAGCACGGTTTCTATCCAGGCTTGGGGTATCCAGTTGTGTATCACCGCACCTATACTCACGCCTATCAGGACATACACAAACACCTTTTTCACAATGAAAACAACTTGCTCCTTGGCATATACCAGCCTATCCCTGCGGGTGAGCTCGGGGGCTTCTATATCCACACTGCCGGCCTGGGCAATATACCGTTCCACATAGCCTTCCAGCCGCAGCTTATCAATAAGCGTGCCCCCCAGCACTGCCAGCACAATGCCCACTACAACATAGGCAATGGCAATTTTTGCACCAAATACACTCATGAGCAGAATGAAAGCCCCAAGGTCTACCAGTGGCGAGCTAATGAGGAACGAAAAAGTAACCCCCACCGGCAGCCCCGCACTGGTAAAGCCGATGAACAGCGGTATAGAAGAACAGGAGCAAAATGGCGTAACCGTGCCCAAAAGCGCCCCCATCAGGTTTGCTGCAACACCCTTGTAGCGGCCCAGTATCTGCTTGGTACGCTCTGGCGGAAAGTAGCTTTGTATGTAAGAGATTATAAATATAAGGAACGAAAGCAGCCAAAGAATTTTAATGGTATCGTAGATGAAAAAATGTAGGCTTGCTCCAACCCGGCCGGTAATATCTACCCCCAGGGCGGTAAGCAAAGAGCCAATAAGTTCCTGCAGCCACTTCATGCCCAGCAGCTGCTCGCTCAAAAAAGTGCCTATTCCTCGCATTGCCAGTTGCCCTCCTCGTGCATGCCTTCTCGGCGCTCCAGTGTTTGCTCCAGCAGGGCTTTAGCGACCAGAGCACCCCGCTCGTCAATAGAATAATAAGTCCATTTGCCTTGCTTGCGGGCAGCTACCACACCGCTTTCCACAAGAATTTTCATGTGGTGCGAAAGGGTGGGCTGGGTAATTTCCAGCTTTTCCAGCAAAATGCAGGCACACTTTTCGCCGCTTTGCAGCATTTCCAGTATCTGTAGGCGGTTTTCATCGCAATAGGCCTTGAATACCCTAGCGTTTTGTAGAAATAAATCCATGCCAACACCAACCTCATATAGAAATTTATCTATCTATAGTATATGCGCTTGCATAGAAAAATGTCAATACTTTTGCACCCAAGAGCAATGGCGGGATGAATAACAAACAAACAAATATCCCCCGCCAACCAAGTGGCAGGGGATATAGTGGCTTCACACAGCTTAAAATTCAACGCTGAGGCAGGAGCCGTTGGTATAGTTAATTTCTTTGCTTTCTGGGTAGATATCCAGCAGCAGGGTGCCGTCTCCGCGCGGGAAAATCTGCACAATGGAGGGCCAGTTTTTTACAACGGTAGTTTTTATTATGCCGGTATCAATATTCTGCACCAGCTCGCCTGCGCGGTTATAGGCCGCAAGGTAAACCTTATGCTGCCACCAATCGCCATAGTAGTTTTCCGCATAGGCCACCAGATAGTGCCCGGCAAAGCCATTGTAGCGCATGCCTACAATAATGCGTTCGGGGCTTACGCCATGGTAGGTGCCAAGGGGAAAATTAAAAAGGTCGGCTTCTTTTCCGGTGGCAATATCGTAAAACCAGAGGTTGTTTAGGTTGTGCACGGCTAAAATGCCATCGTTGGGGTTATAGGAAAAGTTGAGCATGGGAATGGCGCAAAGCAGGCGGCTTTGCCCTGTGGTTTTATCGTGCCACAGCAGGTAGGTGGCACTTATATATTCCTCGGGGTTGTAGGCTTCAAAAATAACCTTGGTTTGGTCGGGCGAAGAATAGGCGTTTTGCGCCAGGCCGGTTAGCTGCTGGTAGCTGGCAGAGAGCAGCTTGGCAACAAACTGCTGTTGCAGCCCAAAGTCTTTCAGCATGCTTGCAACGCCCTCTGCGTTATTGGCCAGCAGCGCCTCGCAGTTGGCGTAGCCAAAACCGCTTTTAAATTGCTGCATGGTTTTTAAAAAATCTAAAAATTCCTGGCTGTAGCCAAGGGCTAGCGCTTTTGTGCGGAAGGCTTCATCCGCAGGGGTGTAGGCAGGGTTTTGCTCGGCGGTAGCTCTGCCTACCCAATCGTCCACTTCGGCCAGAACACGCTGTATTTCGCTTGCAGTGGTGGCATACCAACGGGAAACACCGTCTTGCACCAGGTTTACAAGCGCCTGCTGCTCCCCTATGTAAAGAAGTATTTCGGTGTGCGGCAGGTTGGAAAGCGCCTTGGGCTGCAGCACACAACGCAGGGTGGCATAGCCTTCATAGTTGGGGGCAAGGGCGGCGGGGTCGTCCCCTTGCGCAGTGTAGGCGATGTTTGGCAACCCATACAAAAGCGAATTGCGCCAGGCGATGCCGATAAAAGGGTTTTCAATTATTTCAGTTTTGCCATCCCGCGTAACGGTGGGGAAATAATCAAATTCCTCTATGGGCATTGACGGAAATTCCACAAACTGCGCGGGTAGGTCTTGCACATCACTCGAAGGCTGTGTGGTAGCGCTTCCCCCTGCCCCAACGCCGCAGCCTGCGAGTGTTATAAGCACCACCAAAAGAATGGAAAATAGGTTTTTCAAAATACTTCCTCCGCACCAAATAGGTTGCGTATCATGGGTTTGCAGGCAGAATTGCGTTGTGCCAGCCAGCATGATTACTTGGTGCTAATTATACCATAAAAACCAGTGCTGACAAGCGTTTCGAAACGCAACAGCACTGGTTTGTTTTACCAGTGGTAGCTTATTGTGCCAGTTGTAATAAGATTGCGCTTGCCACCTGCTAAACACCAAGGCCGTTTAAAGCATGCGCACCGGTGCCAATAAGGCATGCGTGGTAGCCCAAAGCGGTAGGCAGCACTTGTAGGTTGGGGTTGCCGCTAGCAAACAAATATTGTTTTAAAGCTCTTTGCAGGCTGCCCTCAAAAAGCGAAAATGAACCGGATACCCCGCCACCCAACACCACCAACGGGACATTTAGCAGGTTTACAGCTGCCGCAATGGCTTTGCCAAGGTAGAGGCCCTCTAGCTCGTAGGTGGCAAGAGCCTCGGGGTCTCCCGCCTGGAGCGCCCGGGCAATTTGCTCGGCGGTAAGTTGGCTACCCGTGCGTTCACGGTAGGTTTGGCTTATGCCAGGGCCGGCGGCATAGGCTTCCAGACAACCGTTGCCGCCGCAACCACAGCGCCGGCCGCTATCTACCACTTTTATATGGCCAATTTCGCCGGCATTGCCCCCGGTGCCCTTAAACAGTTGGCCGCCCAGCAGTATGCCACCCCCCACACCGTTGCTTATAGTTACCCATAAATAGTCGTCCACCGTTTTGCCAAGGCCAAAACGGCGCTCTCCAATTACACAAATGTTCCCATCGTTTTCTATAAACACCGGTAAGCCAAAAGCCTCTTGTAGCAGCTGCGCAATGGGGAACTGCGAAATTTTAGAAAAAGGTGCATACACCCACATACCCTTTTCGCTATCGACCAGGCCGGGAATGGCTACGCCAATGGCTACCACGCCCTCGCCCGCTTCGTCTAACACTTGGCGGCAGGCGCAAACAAGCAGCTCGGCTAGCTGTTCTTTGTCGGGTTTTTGCAGCTGGGTGCGCCGGCTGGTTAATATTTTGCCGTCGGCATCCATTACCCCCACTATCATTTTCGAGCCGCCAATATCCACGCAAAGAACCTTTACCGGCATTTAAAACGCTCCTTTATCTATGTGGCAAAAGTGGGGGTTGCCCACATCTTGCAGTTGCCTGCGTAGTATGAAACAGGTATAATATTATTAATAGTAAGTTGCTTACCACAATGCAACAAATGCACTAATATACGAAATAGGTAGGGTGCAATATGGAAAACTATATCGCCGAAGCCAAACACAACCACCTGCTGGAGGTACTGCATGCTGTACGCAGCAGCCGCGGTGCAACCCAGCCGGCCATATGCCGCAGCACCGGGCTGGCGGCTTCGGCCGTGCATGGGCTGGTAAAGCAGCTGTGCGCCGCCGGCCTGCTGGAGGAAGCCGGCAGGGCCGAATCGGCCGGGGGGCGCAAGGCTCTGTGCTACCGGCTGTGTGGCAGTGCGGGCTATGTAGCTTCGGTAAGCGTTCGCCTTAGCAAAATGGTAATAGGCATATACAACTTTTCGCTGCAGCAGCTCTGCCGGCAGGAACACCCAATAAGCCTACTAGCTACCGGCGCCGAAGACCTTGTTTGCCAAATAGCCCAAGGGCTGCAGCAGGCTTGCCGTGCCGCCCATGTTGAGCGTGCACAGCTATGTGGCGTGGGGGTTACCATGCCCGGCCCCTGCGACGCTGCAACCGGCACGGTGCACCAAATTTGCGGCAGCACGGCCTATAACGCCTACCCGCTGGCTATGCGGCTGAGCGGGCTGCTGGGCGGTATGCCTGTGCAGGTGGAAAAGGATGTATTTGCCGCCATGGGCCTGCTGGCAACCGAACTGCCAAACACCCAAAGCGCGGCGTTATTATCGATAGACGGCGGCATTAGCTGTGCCTTAATGTTGGATGGCGTACTTTTAAAAGGGGACCATGGCGTTGCCGGCGAGGTGGGGCACATACCCGTGCGCAGCGACGGCCACAAATGCCGCTGCGGCAACAACGGCTGCCTGGAACTATACTGTTCCGATACCGGCATACTGGAACTTTATAACGCACAATCGGGCAGTGGGCAGAACCTTAGCATTGAGCAGCTTATAGAAAAGGCCGAAAAGGGCGATACGCTGGCGCAACACCTATTTTCGCAGGGGGTGCACCACTTAATAGATGCCATTTACGCCGTGCTGCTCACCTACGACCCTACCGTGCTGGTGGTGCAGTGCCACTGGCTTAACTGCAACCGGGCGCTGTTTATGAAAATGCTGCAGGCTGTGTATGCCAAGAGCCTTTTTAGCCAGGGGCACAAGGTGGATATTCAGCTGTGCTACAAGCCCGATTACTTTCTTACCGCCGGGGCCAACCAAATGCTGCTGGCTGCGCTGGTGCAAAAAACCACAGCACTGGCTTAGCTGACCGCCAACCATATAAAAAGGAATGCCGCCGGTAAAACCTGCGGCATTCCTTTTAGCTTACTCGGTTTTCAGCGCTGCATCAAAGCTAAAGGAGGAAGGCTCGAAGTTCATGCGGCTTATAAACTGGAAGGCTTCGGTAGCGCCGTAGAGACGGTCCATACCGCTGTCTTCCCATTCCACGTTAATGGCACCTTGGTAGCCAATTTGGTTAAGCTCGCGTGTAATAGCGTCGAAATCTACATTGCCATGGCCCAGCGAAACAAAGTTCCAGCCACGGCGGGTATCGCCAAACTCTATGTGCGAGCCCAGTATGCCTGCGCGCCCATCCAGCGTTACCTTTACATCCTTGGCGTGCACACTGTAAATTCTCTCGGCAAAATCGCGCAGGAAGAACACCGGGCTTACCCCTTGCCACACCAGATGGCTGGGGTCAAAGTTAAAGCCCAGGGTTTTGCGGTAATCCAGCACTTCCAGCAGCTTTTGGGCGGAATAATAATCGAAGGCTATTTCAGTGGGGTGTACCTCTAGCGCTAGGCGAACATTTTCACTGTCGTATACATCAAAAATAGGTTCCCATAGCTGCTTAATATGCACAAAGCCCTGCTCTACCATTTGCTGCGTGGTTTGAGGAAAGGAATACCAATACGGCCAAATGGGAGAACCCAAAAAGCAGGTTACTACCTTTACCCCCAGTTTGGCGGCAGCTTTGGCGGTGGTCTTCATGCCCTCAATTGCCCAGGCACGAATTTCATCGGGCCTATCTTTCAAGCGGTTAGGCGCAAAATTGTTGAGCCGTGGCTCAAAGGTATCGCCCACACACTGGCCCATTAGGTGCGCCGAAAGGGCGGTAATGGTAAGCCCGTGGCGCTGCACAGTGGTGCGGAATTGCTTGAAATATGCATCGTCGTCTACAATTCTATCCACATCCACATGGGCCTGGCAGGCAAGCTCTACGCCCTGGTAGCCAATTTCGCTTGCCATCTGGCAAAAAGCTTCCAGCGGCATATCGCCAAACTGGCCGCTGCAAAGGCCAATAATTCTTTTCATGGCTCGCCTCTCCTTGCTGATTAATATTGCACGGCAACCGCCTGGTTTTTATAGAAGGATTGTTCTGCGGCAATTACTACACGCATGGCCTTGCTGGCCTCTTCGCCCGAAATGGGGCAGGCAATCTTGCCCTGAATACAATCTACAAAAGCGTCGATAACGCCGGTGCTGGTGCGGCCGCCGGTGGTTTGCTCTTTGTTCGAGGTCATTTGGTCTAGGGCAAAGCGTTCCACGCTGCCGTCGCGGCGTTCAAAAATAAGCGAATACTCGGGGTCGGCATAGCATTTTAAAATGCCCTTGGTGCCATAGAGAATGGTGCTGTTATCTTCGTTGCCATAGAAGGTCCAGCTTACATGCATAGTGCCGGTAATGCCCTTGCGGGTGCGGTAAATACAAAAGGCATTGTCGTCCACCGAAATGGGTTTGCCGTCGGGTGTTTTTTTATCCAGCGTAACAATGCGGGCGGTTGCCTCTATAATATCGTCGCCCAGCAGGTAGTGCATAAGGTCGGTTTTATGTACACCAAGGTCGGCCATAACGCCGAAGTGCGCTTTCGCTTTATCGAAGAACCAGGAGTTTGCCTCGCCTGTCCAGCCTTCGGGGCCGGGGTGGCCAAAGGTAGTGCGAAACGCTAGTATTTCGCCCACTTCCCCGCTGGCTATTAGCTCGCGGGCCTTCACATGTGCCTTTGCAAAGCGTTGGTTTTGGTCTATCATAAGCACTTTGTTGCCTTTTTTGGCAGCGGCAATCATGGCTTCGCATTCCTCCACCGAGGTTGCCATGGGCTTTTCGCACAGTACATGCAGGCCGGCTTCCAGCGCGCGAATGGTAACCGGTGCGTGTGCCACGTTTGCCACGCATACGCTTACGGCATCCATAGGAATAGCAAAAAATTCATTTAGGCTCGCACAGGCTGTACCGCCATACAGCTTGGCCATGGCTTCGGCCCGTGCGGGAATATCGTCATAAAAAGCTACCAGCTTACAGTTTGCATTTTCGGCATATTCCGGGGCGTGGCGCACCTCGGTTATTTTTCCACAGCCTATAATTCCAATGTTCAACATGGCGCAACCCTTTCTATACAAAATTATCGTGCTTTGTTCTGGAAGTTTTGCAGCAGCACGGCTATTACAATAATGGCACCGCTGATCGCACCATTGAGGAAGGAAGAAACGTCGGCACTGGTAAGAATGTTGCTGATAATCTTAAACATGAGCACGCCTAGGAAAGTGCCTATAATTTTGCCGCGGCCGCCGCTCATGGCAGTGCCACCAATGGCCACTGCCGCAATGGCTTCCATTTCGTAACCCACAGCGGCATTGGCAGAGGCAACGGCTGTCATGCGCGAAGCATAGAGCACCGCCGCCAGGCCGCACATCATACCGGTGATGGTGAACACAATGGTTTTAACAAAGGTGATGTTGATGCCCGCCAGGCGCGCCGAGGTTTCGTTGCTGCCCACGGCATAAATGTGCTTGCCCAGCTTGGTGCGCTTCATAATAACATTAAACAATATGGATACGGCAATAAAAATAATCATCATAAAGGGAATTTTAAAGGTTGGGGTAATTTGCAGGCCGCCCACGGCAATTTGCCGGAAAGATTCGTACATTTCTTTACTTACGGTAAAGGGCCCACCCTGGCCGTAGAAGTTGATAATAGAGCGGCAGGCTGTCTGCATAGCCAGCGTGGCGATCATAGCCGGCAGGTGGCCTTTGGTTACCAGCAGGCCGCTTACCGTGCCAATAAAACAGCCGCCGAGCAGGCAGAAGAAGAGCATGGCCCACACACTGCCGGTGGCATTGAGCACTAAAATGCCAAAGCCGCCCAAAATGGCAACCTGAGAACCCACCGAAATATCAATCATGCCGGCGGAAATAACCATGCTCATGCCCATGGAAATAAGGCCGATCATGGTGCCCTGCACGAAAATATTTGAAATATTGTTCCAGGTAAAAAAGTTCTGGTTCATGGAAGAAGCAATGATGATAAGCAAAACAAAGGAAAGCCAATAGCTATAATCGGACACTAATGTTTTAAGCAGCGATTTAAG
>CAYYOY010000057.1:0-8778 GCA_964473265.1 uncultured Oscillospiraceae bacterium | reverse complement strand
AACCCTTGCTCTGCAATAAACTTCTCTAAAGCCGCAATTGTGGCAGGTTCATCATCGTAGGAGCCAACATGCAGAATCTGAGCACATCTGCCCTCGCAAAGCCGCTCGAGCCGAGCAAGCGAGAGGTCAAGGTCGGGCTTCTTTTTGTGTAACACCTGTTTGGCAGCTTCGAACACCTCGGTCGTCACAAAATCTGGTTGGCGAATCATTGCTGTCCAACAAAACTGCTCTTTGTCGGAGATAGGCTGCCCTTCCGTGGGCTTATCCGGCAGTGACCAAAGCCCCTCTAGCGGAGCCACCACATACTCGAAATACCCCGCTGGTGCAGAGCCACGCTTTGGGCTCATCTTGATGGCGTAGGAAAGGCCATATAGGGCTTCCAACGCATTTTTATATTCCTTGCCGGTGTTGGGGTTGCCTTTGCCATCTACCATAATAAACAGCATGTCCGGCACATCTATAAGCTCGGGTGTTGTCTTGGGTTGGTAGAGGTTCTTATATTCTTTCTTAAAATCAAAGGCTGGCATTGTTTCTCCTTCTATATCCCATGTTCGTCCATAAACTTTTCAAATTTCTTTTCGGATAATATCTCGTTCGTAATAAACTGCCCATCAAAAAAGAAACTATATGTGGTAAAGGGTGTCGCAGCATTTTGCGCCTGCTCGGTGGTTTCAAACTTGATAAGCTTTACGTCGCTGCCCCTCTCCGCCGCATGCATTCTAATAATATTTGCGTACTTGCCGGCGTGTGGGCACTGGTCGGAGTAATAGAGCACCATGCCTTTTTCATCTATGCGCCCTTGCTTAGCACACGCTTTGAACTGCGGTAGGGGTGCGTTTTCTTCGAAAGGCAGGTACAGCAGCTCATAATAGGGCTGTGCGGTATCGGCCAGCTTAAACCCTTTGTAGTTCAGATGCTTTGGGTCAGATAAAAAGGGCAGCTTTTTGGCCGAGGAAAGAATGGTAAGGCCCAGCTTGCCATTGGCCCTTGCGTCGGCTATACATTCCTCAAGCAGCCGGTTTGCATAGCCCTGCCCTGCAAACTGCCCCGACACCCAAAAGCAGTTGATGTGCATATAGCCGTCTGCTACGATAGGGCACCACGCTTTTTCGACGGGAATATATTCAATAAATACCTTGCCGCGTGCATCCAGCCGCTTAAAGACCAGCCCCTCGGTAAACCGCTGGGCAAGCCATGCTTTCTTAGAGGAAACGCAGGTTTCGCCTTTCTTTTCGGCAATAGCGCAGCAGATATGCTCGGTAGCCAGGTTGCTTTGGTCAATTAAAATGATATCCATAGAATGCCCCTTTACTCCTTGTTCGTATGGTAAAATTCCCGAAGATCGTCCTTCACATCTTGGGGTAAATGGTGCCAGTGAACACCACGGATAGCCCCTTCCAGCGCACACAGCCGGTTGAGGCAAGCGGAGGGATCGCGCAAGCGAATACGCATCCAAGCCTCGCGGCTGCCAACCTGTATCAACTGTTCAGGGGTTTCTATTCCTACATCCGCAAGTTGTTTCTCTAAAGCTTTACCAATGTTCGGCAGGTCTTGCAGGTTACTCATATCGTCCTCCTTTAGCTGTACGCAGCAGAGCTAAAACCGCCTCTTCTGTGGCTAAATCGTAATCTCCAGTAATGCCACAGCGGTGATACACTATTCCCTTAGCATCATTTGCTGCTATGTATTCGACGAACCGGTCAATTCCATCCTCCTTAATGCAACGGATAAAGGCACGGAGTTTAATCTTTTCAGGTGCCAGCATATCCACACCGCACGGAGCCTCGGAACATGCCCAGCAACCCTCAATTCCCTTGGAGATACAGCAGGTATGCTGATAACATCCGTTTGGGGATGCTCTTTTTCCACAGTGATTGTCACCCTTGCAGCCACAGCTTCCATCTGGATGGCACAAGCCGCAGATTAACCCACAATAGGCAATAGAATGTTTTAGTTGAGCCGCGTCCATCAATAAACCCCTCGCTTTTTCATTGTGGAAACAGTATAGCATGAATACTGTGACAACAGTGTGTCATGTTATGAATACTTCTTTGCCGCTTGGGCAAATCGTTCCCCAATCAGCTTACGGATATAGGCAGGCTCTAGAACCTCGGCACCCCCGCCGTAAGATAAAATATAGCCGTAACCCCATTCATCATCGGGGATATTGACCTTAACGGTTAGGCTGCCATCCTCGTTTTGCGTTACATTCTTTGGCTCATGCTCGTCCCACACACGCGAGGAAAGCTCTTCGTCTACCTTCATGGTTACGG
The DNA here is from genome assembly GCA_964473265.1 of uncultured Oscillospiraceae bacterium. Taxonomy (GTDB): domain Bacteria; phylum Bacillota; class Clostridia; order Oscillospirales; family Ruminococcaceae; genus Heteroruminococcus. The sequence continues at coordinate 6,505 of CAYYOY010000057.1, read as the reverse complement.
TGCAGAGGTTGTTCGTTGTAAAGCTTTCGGCAATTTTACGCAGTGGGCGGGGCGCAAAGCCCTGTTCTGTGGTAACAAGGTTTTTAATGCGGTTGAGCTTAAAGGTGCGGTAATCTTCCTTCTCAAGGCAAAAGGACGAGAGATACCATGCCTTTTCTTTAAAGACAATCTGTAGCGGCTCGACAGTTCGATGGCTTTTTTCGCCCCAAAAACTGAAATAATCGAAAACTACAATTTTTTGTGAAAGAATTGCCTCTTTAAGCAGTGTAAACTTTTCTCGTTCGGCTTCGCTGCTATCCCACGGCGAAAAGTCGATATCAATCCAGCTGGTGGCATTCTTGTTGAACAGTGCCGCCAGCTTGGTTAGCACAGGCTGCACATTGGGGACGTTGACAGCATGCAGGCTTTGCAAGGCCGACAATATGTCGCTTTGCTCCTTGTCGGTGAGCACCGATTTACTCAGCACAAAGCCCTCCATCAGCCCTACGCCGCCGCCTTTGCCTTGCATTGTATATATAGGGATACCCGCCATGGCCAGCGTGTCGATATCCCGTAAAATCGTCCGCACCGAAACTTCAAAATGCACAGCTAATTCTTTAGCGGTCATGCTCTTTTTATCCATTAATAAGTAGACGATTTCGAATAATCGGTTAATTTGCAATTTGTTCACCCCTAAAAATAGTATACCACAAAAACATGACAGCAGCATGGCGTATTTAATTTTTTAAGAGAGCAAACATTTTTAAGGTATGATATTTGCAAATAGGGAAGGGGACAATGGTATTAATAAATGCCGCCTGCGAAACGCTTCGCAAGCGGCATGTTTGCGTCGTGGTATTATAATGCCCATTAAGAGCAGAAATGCTGGTGGATATTTATTGCCGTTTTGCACCCTGGCTAACATCTGCTACCAGCGGGGAAATGGCTTGGCGGTTGGTGAGGTCTACATCCTGTCCATAGGTATCGAGTATTGCTTTCTCATCGCTGCGCAGCGCACTCTGCTGCTTTTTTTGCAGCATTTTACGCATCATGCCCATCATAAGCTTGTGGATAAAGCTCATTTTTGAGTAGCACATACCGCCACGAAGGTGAAAAGTTTTAATTTTTTCCTGCATTTGTGGTGAAAGCACTTTGGCAAGCCCAGAGCGGATATTTGCTATGTTCGCTGCATCGGTAACATCGGCGGCCCCCACTGTAAACAGATAAAGCGATTTATGGCGCAGGCTTTCGAAATTCTTGGTAATGAGAGCAATGCCGCTGACCCCACCGGCATAGAGCCCTCCGCCGTAGATAATCGCATCGTATTTTTGTAAATCTGCCGGTTTAACTTTATCTGCTTGCAGCAGTTCTGCCGAAAGCTCCTCGGCTATCCAGCGAGCATACCGTTCGGTAAAGCCGTAGTGCGATTTATAAATTACTATGGTGTTCATTTATTTTCCTGCCCTTTCAATAAAGCGGCCTCAACCGCTTTTAAAATTGTTTTTGAACTCATTGTCGCACCAGATATCGCGTCTACAGCTACACTTTGGTGTTTCAACACCTCGTTAGTAATGGCCTCGGCAGCGCTTCCCAAGCCATTGTCATGCTTCAAAATTTGCACATTGGCAATGGCATGGTTTTGCACGGTAACCTCTACTTGCACCTTTACAAGCCCGTTGTCACAATTGCCGAGGTAGGAGCCGTCCTTTATTTGCATTAGATCAAATGCCGTATCGTAGGCCATAACCGGCTTTGGCAAATTTGAAAATAAGGCCGCCGCAAGCCCCAATACCACGATGCCACTCATAACTATAAGCATTTTTCTGCGCTTCTGCTTCATTCCATATTCTCCTGCATCTTTTCGAGATTTTTAACGAGTTTAATAATTACCCCGGCCGATACTTCGCATTCTTCCGCACCAATGCCAGAAAACAGTTCCGCGAAGAAAGGAACCGCTTCACCAGCTACCTGCTGTAACGCCCGTTTTCCTGCTTCGGTCATCTTCACGGTTTGGCTGCGATGATCTTGTGGGTTGTCGCACAAAACTACATAGCCTTGCCGCTGCAACACCGCTAACATTTTGCTAACATTTTGCCGAGAAGTATCTGTTTCCTTCGCCAGCATGGTAATTGTTGGCGGCGGTTCTGCCGGTAAATCTTGCAGATTACGCAATAAAAACCACTGCTTTGTGGAAAAACCCGGCACCTTTTTATCGGCAACCAACTGCAATTTATTTGCAAGAATAAAAGTGCCACCAAACAAAACATATTGTTTATTCTCTGGTATCTTCATCCATTCACCTCCCAACTAAGCAACCTATTGCATATTTGCATTATACGCAATAGGTTGCATTTTGTCAATTGGCAAGATGAGGAATTGAATAGTTGCACCTGCACACATTACAATGGTTTATGCCAAAATAAAAAGCATGGCGGCCACTGGGGCTGCCATGCTTTTCAGGTTTTACGATGCGCTGTAATAATGGTATAGCTATGGGCGTTTGCGGTAATTTCACAGTCATCCACAGCAATGTACCAATTCATGTCCCTTCGTGCAATGCGGGCACTTGGGGCCCCGGCACCAGCCAACCACATCGTTCGTGCAAAGGCGCAGATTTTCTGAATGCGCTGTGCGTCTAAATGTGTAATATGCAGTGCATCCAAATGGCAAAGCAGCAACGCGGAATCTCAGCTCTCATCCTTCAATGCCTGCGGCATCGCCGTGGGCTCCGTGCCCAAAAGCCTTTGCGTAATCAAGGCCTTGGAAATGTACATTGCCTTCAGACGGTTGCGCAGCAAGGTATGATGCCTGTTGCCCTCGGGGAATTTCTCTTGCGCCTTTTCACACTTGTGGATAATGGAGTTGATTGCACGGAGCGCCTCGGTTAATTCTTCTGTGGTATAGTCTGGCATGTGGCCTCCTTTGCTTATGCTGCAGTATTTTTATATGGTAGCCATTGCTCCTCTGCAACTGCCGGGGGCTTTGTGAATTCCACTGGCCATTTTCTTTGCGTACTCCATTTTCTCTGGGCTTTCACCGTAAAAACACGCAAAAAATACAACCGCCCCGCTACCCCCGTATTTCCCGCCAAAAGCTTTGGCCATGTTCGGGTGGGCGTGTGCCGAAATATTCAGCTATCGTTGCACCCACGTCCGAAAGGGTTGTTCGCAGCCCCAGGTGAAAATTGGGGCGAACATTGCCTGCCAGCAGCAGGGGAACACGCTCGCGGGTGTGGCGGCTGTGGCCAATGCAGGGGTCGTTGCCGTGGTCGGCCATTACCAGCAGCACGTCGTCATCCCGCAGTGCCTGCACAAGCTGTGCCAAATATTCGTCGGCAACCCGCAGCCTGTCGGCGTAGGCGGCGATATCCATGCGGTGGCCGCAAAGATCGGTTTCCTGCACGTTGGTGCAAATAAAGCCCTGCTCCAGCTCAGCAAAGCAATCCAGCGTGGTTTGCAGCACCTGCGTGGTATCTACAATAGAGCAAGAGCGCCCCTGCGGGTTTTCAACAATGTCGGCCACCTTACCCAACAGCACCACCGGTATACCGTGCTCTGCCAACAACCCCGGCAACTGCACGGCAGGGTTTACACCATAGCCAAGATGAATACACTGGTAGCCCGTATTGTACACTCCGCTGCGGGGGGCATTCACACCGTAGTATTCTTCGCCCTCCAGTGTTTTATGTTCAGCCGCCGCCAGAATCTGTGCAATATTTACGTCCTGCCCGCCAAACGCGATGACTCGTGAAACCTTGCCCACTGCACGCACCTGCCGCGCCACCGCCAGCACTTGTGCAAAGGCCACGTTATCCAGCGCTGCGGTAACATTGTAGGCCTGCCCCAGGTCGGCTTCAATGTTGTCGCCCACTGTTAAGCAATGGTCAATCAACAGCAGCGCAGCCTTACCGCAGGTTCGTGTTTCCACATGATGGCCTGCTGCCCGCAAGCCTTGGGCTACTCTAGGTAAATCGTGGTAAAAAGCCGATTTCACCGGCATAAAGGGCTTTGTGCCCATAATTTCCTGATGCCCAAAAAAGGTATCCGCGCCAAAGTGTGCCAGGTTGGCCTGCCCAAAGGTTGCTGTGAGGCATTGGCGCTCGGGCAAGCAACCCATGGCGTTACAAAGCCCCAAACGCTCCAATGTGGGCAGCGAAAGGCCGGTTGCTTCCAGAATGTGCAGCGCGCTATTCGCACCTATATCGTCAGGGCGCACTTGTGGCACGTCCTCCATTGCGCCAATGCCAAAGCCGTCCAGCACCACCACCACAAACCGCCGTGTCATAGCGCAGCCCCTTGGGAACTAAAAAGCCCCATTAGCTGTGGTTTGCCCTCGGCAATGCCGCCCACCACCGCAACCTGGCTACGCGTGGTAAATATTTGCGTGCGGAAGGCTGCCACTACCGTCTGGGATATTGCTTCTGGCTGCCCTAGCGAAAAATGATAGTCAATGCTGTTGGCACTGGGAGGAGAAACCGTAACCTCATGGCTCTCGGCAAGGCTTTTGCCTACCAACGCAGATTGCATGTGCGAGCGGCGATAATGCCCGCCACCATAGCAGTAAGCCTTGTCGTGGTGGTTGTGGGAAATCTCGCTGACATACACCAGTGCGGGCAGTTCGTTGGCCTGGTTACATGCACCAAAAGGGGTGGTGCCGGTGAAAGCATGCCCCGGCTCAATATGCGTACCGCCCAGCTGCGCGATGGTGGGCAGGCTAGCAATGCAGTTGGCCGAGGGCGCGTTGACCTCTAGAATATCAAAGCCGCAGGCCTGCAAAATCTGCTTAGCTTTTAGAATAGTATAAAAATTGGGTGTGGGCGCAATGGTGTTGGAGGTTTCATCGTAGAGCATGGCAGGGAAGGAGGTAACCCCCTGCACGGCAATGCCGGGAATTTTTTTAAGCTCTGGGGCAAGCGCTGCCAGTTGCTCTAAATCGAAGCCGCCCTGTTGGCCGTCATAGAAAAGGCTGTCCTTATCCTGCACCCGCAGCATTACCGATTGAGTTACCCCAAGCTGCTGCGCGGCAGCACCCACCTCGCGGGCTTTCTCCAACGTAAACACCGTGATACGTGTCACTCCATAGCGTATTAAAGCGGGCAGCAGTGCCACCGGCGGCTGCACAAGGTTGCCAACATGCCCTAAACGAATGCCATTTTGCATCATTACTTGTGCGTCGCGGAAATCTACCGCCACCACACCCTCAAAGCCCAGCTTCATCAGTGCCTTGGTTACCAAGGGGTTGCGGCCAAACTGCTTGGTCATCACATAGCAACCAAGCCCCAGGCTATCGCTTGCGGCCTTAATGGCCTTGCCGTTGGATAGCATGGCATCATAATCCAGCAGGTAGGTGTCGGGCTGAATCTGCCCGGTTTGGTGCAGCCAGAAGGCAGCTTCCACCAGCGAAGGGTTTCTCTTTAGGGTTGTGCTTAAAAACATGCAACCTAAACCTTCTTTCCCATTTGCTCTGCCCCCATGGCAATGCTTTCGCGTAGAATGCGCAACACAGTTTCTGGCCCACTGCGCATGGGGTTTATGCGCAACGTGCGCCTGCCAAGGCTGGGGTCTGCCGCCAGATAAGTGCCGGAAATTTTATAAAACATGGGTACAAACTCATACTTCGATTCCGCACCCACCGGGTGGGGTGCAGCACCGCAGCGTTCCGCACAGGCCAGCACGTCGGGGGCGTTCTCTTGCTCTAACTCTACCAACAAAACCTTGGACTGCGCGTTGGCCACCACGGCACCCCGCACACCTGCTACCTCGCCGGCGTTCAGGCGGGTGAGCAGCTCATCAATTACCTGCGATTCAATTGAGATGGCTACCGGCGCGTAAATTAGGCCACGCAGCACTGCCATGGCCTCATGCCCCTGCACTTGGCTGCCGCCTGAGTAGTTATAGGCATACACGGTGTGGATTAAATCTGCACGCCCCAACAGCACACCAACGCCCTCCGGCCCTAACAGCTTAAAGCTGGAAAAACTGGCTAAATCGCTACCCAACTGCGTGCCGATGCCGCGGGTTTTCATGGTTGTGTAGTTATCATCGGTAAGCACAATCAAGCTGGGGTTGGCAGATTTAATTGCCGCAATAACTTCTGCGCAGTCGTAACTGTCGCGGGGCTGTTGGCGGCTTACCTGTATTAAGGCACCCTTGAGGTCGGGGTGGTGTGCCACCACCTGCCTCAGCTGGGCAAGGTCGTTGTAGTTGGCTGTTACGGGCATAATGCCCATGGTTTCAATGGTGGTTTTGGTGGTAGGGTAGATAGGTGCGTCATGCACCAGCAGCTTTTGGCCGCCGCGCACAAAGCTGATAAGCCCCCAGCGGATAGCCCCCGTACCGGCACCGCGCACCAAAATTGCATCCTGCGTGCCGAAAAAATCGGCGAGTGTTTGTTCCACCTTACGGGTTTGCTCGGGCTTATTCAGCCCCAACTTTACCCCAAGGTCGCCGTTGGAAAGCACCTCCAACCCGTGGAAGTGGCGGGTAATGGCATCAGCCTCTGTGTGCTGACGCACAGTGCTTGCGCT
>CAYYOY010000056.1:0-8791 GCA_964473265.1 uncultured Oscillospiraceae bacterium | reverse complement strand
AAATGTCTTTGTGTACGCGTTCTGGAGGGCGACAGCACCCTGCAAAACTGCAATAGCAATTTTTTAGCCAAGGAAGGAAGTTTCCTAGGGTAAATACTCTCCCTTGGCTATCCAAAGCCTGCATTGCAAACTGCAAGCCCTACTAAAAGCCAGCGAAGCAGGCCGGCCGTGCAGGCGTTGGGAAGTATGCAGTTACGGGTGGGCAAGTTGGCTACCATAAAGTCAAAGGCCGGCGGGGTTAACCCCGCCGGCCTTTGACATTAAGCTTTTAAGCGGCTGCAGCATACGGTTCAGCAGGCAGAGGAATTTCCGCCTTTTCATAATCCGGGAACTGCTGCTGAATATCCTTGGGTAGCTTGCTGAAAGGAACAAAACGCACCAGATAACCACCGTCTTCCGTGGTAAATATCACGGTCATGCTATCGCCTTTATCCGGGCTTAACGCGCTGGAAATGTTCCATAGCTCGGCAATGCGCTCGGCTTTTGTTTGGGCAATAATATCGTCTTGGTTTGTATAATTCTCTAAAAATTCCTTTTCGCTTAAATACTGTGGGCCGCTAAAGGGGAGCACACTCATGCCACGGCCGTAGTAGTACATGCGTAGGTTGCCATAGTGCACCGTTGCGCTGTTAAAGGCTTCGGGAGAAGTAACCAGTACATCGTCCAGCCCGTTTTTGCGTAGGAATTCCAGTGTATTGGTGTAGCTATCCATCACTGCCACCGCGCAGTTGCCATAAAAGTTCTTGTCTGCCGGCTTTGAAAAGTTATCTTCCTTGCTGGCAAAGGTAATGTAAGCCACCACCGAAGCGCCATGCTCGGCATTTTCGGTTACCTTCTCAGCCAGCATATCACTGCGAAGTGCATCTATCAGCTGCTGCATGGTTGCTGGGTTGCTAAGCACGTGCGCAGCTTCATCCTCAGCACCATACTTGCCGTAGGTCAAGGGCGGTTGCACGCTGCAGTTGGCATAATCTGCCGCTTCAGTAATGAACAACGGGTGGGTCTGACGTTTGAATTCCTCCAAATTCTCCAACTGTGCCAGAATTGGCAGCAGGTCGTAGGAAGAGACATTATAATCTCTATACATCTTGCTCGCACCCAGGTTGTACTCCAGGCTTATGTTAAGATATGGAGAATTGGTGAAGGGATCTTGTAAATTCCGGCTGCGGTTATATTGCACCAGACGGGTGTGATATTCGTTTATTAGCGCAATGGCTTCCGGGGAGGAAAGTGTAACGGTACTAATAGCGTCATAGTTGTAGTTCACGATTTCGCGGCCAAATGCAGCCCCATAATGGGTAAAGCGCTCGGCTGTAGAAGCATCGTAAAACTCTAGGTTGTTGTAGCGGCCACGGTAGTTAATGGTTATACTTTTTACCTGGCTGGGGGTGGGAATGCGGGTTTCGTAGCCCAGGCCGCCCGTTGCAATAATGAGCACAAAAGCGCCTACCAACCCCACACTGGCTAAGCCCAGCGGTAGGCTTTTGCGGAAGCCCTTAAAGCCCCGCAGCAAAATAAGCTCCATAATGACATAAGTGATAGCCGCACCAAGCACTGTCCACAGCACAAAGGTAAAGCGGGCGTTGTAAAAGGCTCCGTCGCTTACAATGCCGGTTACCATAATGCCAATGCCGGAACCACCTACATACACGGCCGCCAGCTTGCCCGCTATTGCCAGAAGGCTGGTGGAAGAAGGTGCTTCTGCAATTTCGCTTTTGCGGCGCTTGTAGAGCCACATGCCCCCGCCTATTAGAACCGCGGAAATTGCTGCCCAAATAAAGAGCGCCGGTGTTACAAAGTTATAAAAATTATAACTATCGGGTTGGGAAGCAAGGCGCATGATAGCCGTGGAAACAGGGGAATAGTAGAGCAGATGTTGCATGCGGAAGTTACTTTCCATGCTGTAGCCAAACAGCATGCCGGTGCATAGCCCACGGGTGAGCAGCACCAATGCCATGGGTGCAAACAGCAGCTCCATGCTGAAAATAAAGCCCTCAAAGCTGCGCCCTACCTGCACCTGTGCGAAAGCGCCGCAGGCAAAAATGGCAATTACCAGTACAAATAGCGCCAGTAGGTCGCCCAGTGCTGTTAGTGGTGCAAAGGTAAAGGCTGGGTTTTGCATACTTTTAGTGGCCGCCACTGCAAACGAAAGGCCATAGCTGATCAGCAGCGGTACCAGCACAGTGGTAAGGCCTGCAAGTAACCCACTTATATACATTTGCTCGCGGCGTAGCGGCAACGCGTGGAAAAGGTCGGTGCTGCGCTTAGACTGCATGAAGTCGAACTGTGTAATACTCAGCACAATGGAAGCCAGAATTACCACTATAAACATGACAACAACTGAAAGCTCGGTGTGTATGCCCGATGCGGTAACGGTAATGTCTGTGGACCATACGCCCGAAAGGATCTGGTCGGCCGTTGTAGAAAACAGCCGCAGTGCCAGCTGCACCGGATGGAAAAGCGTTAGCACAACGCTTAGAAATATCATGTACCCAATGTTACGTTTAAGCAGCCCGGCGGTGTAGGCCCAGAACCGCTTATTGCTAAAAGAGGATGTTGTTGTAGTCATAGCCCACTGCCTCCATTTCTCCTATGAATACTTCCTCTAGGGTGAGGGGTACCGCTTCTGCAAAAAGCGGTTGTAGCACCGAAAGCTTTTGCAAAACCTCTTCGCTTTCCCCACGCACCAGAAGAGTGTATAAGCTGCCCTTGTGGGTCTGGTTCATTAGCTCCAGCCCAATGGCTGCAAAATCTGCCGGCTGGGCAAGAGCAACCTGCACCTTGCAGAAACCAAGCTTCAGGGCGTCCAGTTCACGTTCAAACAGAATGCGTCCGCCGTGCAGCAAGCCTACATGGTCGCATAAATCCTCCAGCTCGCGCAGGTTGTGGCTTGTTATAATAACCGAAAGGGGGCGGCTGGACATCTCTTCGGCTACCAGCTTTTTCACCAGCAGGCGAATTACGGGGTCCAGCCCGTCAAAGGCTTCGTCCAGCAGCAGATAATCGGGCTGGCAGCTAAGCGCCAGCAAAATGGCCGCCTGCCGACGCATGCCTTTGCTGAATTCACTGATCCGGCGTTTGGTGTCAATAGGGAAAACCCCCCGCAGCTGTTCGTAGCGTTGCTGGTTCCAGCCACTGTATAGCCCCCGGTAAAAGGTAGCCATTTCTTCTACCGTATATTTAGGCAAAAAATATAAATCGTCTGAAAGAAAGAAAGTTTTATCTTTTACCTTTACATTTTCAAATACCGGCTGGCCGTCAATGTAAATTTCACCCCCGTCGGGTTGATAAACGCCTGCAATTAGCCGCAACAGCGTGCTTTTGCCCGAGCCGTTAGAGCCCACCAGGCCGTAAATTGAGCTGCCGTCTATGCTGGTGTTCAGGCTATCCAGGGCTGTAAAGCTTCCAAACTTTTTCACTAGGTTGGTTGCTTCAATCATTGTGCTTCCTCCTTGTCTGTGGGGTATACAGCATCTACAATTTGCAACAGCTGTATCCGGCTAAACCCAGCCATGCGGGCTTCACCCAGTGCAGCTTCCAGCCGCTGACGCACACTGTGCGCCATAAAGCTCTGTGCGTGCTGTTGCCCTGCGGCAAAACTGCCTTTACCGGCTACCGAATAGATTACGCCGGCGCTTTCCAGCTCTTGATAGGCCTTTTGAATGGTGTTTGGATTAATGCCAAGCTCACGCGCCAATGCCCGCACCGAGGGGAGTGGAGCGTCGGTGGCAAACTCGCCCAGCAGTATTAGTTCGGATATCCGTTGCTTGAGCTGCATGTAAATGGGTGTTCGGCTTTGCAGGTCCAGCTTAATCATTGTGTCACATCCTTCCCACCGTAATAATTGTATTAGTTCAATTAATACAGTATGTAGCATACCACCTTGACCAAGAACTGTCAAGTATATGTTTAAAATATTTTTTCTGAAATACCTTGACAGGTGAGGTATATTGGTTTATAGTATATCTTAGAAAGCGTGGTGATGAGATGTCAATAGCGGCGGATATGATACGAGGCCATACCGATACCATTATTCTCAAGCAGCTGCTAGATAAAGATAGCTACGGCTATGAGATTAACAAAGCCATTGCCGCCTTAACCGGCAAGCGGTACGAGCTTAAAGAGGCCACTCTGTATACAGCTTTCCGGCGGTTGGAACAGGCGGGCTACATTACCTCCTATTGGGGTGGAGAAGAAACCGGTGCCCGAAGGCGCTACTACAGCATAACCACAGCCGGTCGCGCCTACCATAACGTTAGCATGGAGGAGTGGCAAAGCACCAAAGCATTAATTGATATGCTGATATAAGCAGAAGGAGTTGTAACCATGATTGACAAGATTAAAGCACACGTAAACCTTGCCTTTCGAGATGCGCCCAAAACCAAACGGGTGCAGGAATTAAAGGAAGAGCTGCTTTCAAACCTAATTGAAAAATATAACGACCAGCTGGTGGCTGGCAAAACCGAGGATGAAGCTTACCACATTGCCATTACCAGCATTGGCGATATCCACGAGCTGGTGGAAAGCCTGCACGAACCGGTTGGCTCTAAGCAGCCCGACAAAACCTACGCCTCTATCGTAGCCATTACTACCGCTATGTTTATTCTTAGCCCGGTGGTGCTCATAGCCTCTACCATTTTTGGGGGCAACCCGGTGGGTGGGCTACTGCTCATGCTTACGCTTATTGCGCTAGCAGCTGGCCTGCGTGTGTACATCGGCCTAATGCGGCCCAAATATACCCGTGCCGATGAAAGCATGGTGGAAGAGTTTAAGGAATGGCGCGCTACTACCAGTTCCCGCAAGCAAGCCTATAAATCCTTTAAAAGCGCCTATTGGAGCCTTGTAGTGGCTGTCTATCTGCTGCTTAGCTTTCTCTTTGGCGTGTGGGCATTCTCGTGGATTATTTTTATCATTGCAGCGGCTGTTGAAAATATTGTAAAAGGCATTCTGGAGTTGAGGAGTGATCAAGATGCATAAAACCTCTACGATCATTCGCATTGTAACTTGGAGCATTGTGCTGGTAGTTTGCCTTAGTGTTTTCCAGGGGCTTTTTCGCTGGCGCATGTTTGGGGGCTGGCCCATTGTACACTGGAATTGGGGGCAAAACTTTAATTGGAGCCAGAATGTAGACTGGGGCAGCGGCGAGCAAACCACCATTCAAGATAAAACCTTTGCCGCAGACAGCATTGGCCGCCTGGATATTTCCTGGACCAGCGGCGATGTGACGGTTTACAAAAGCAGCGACAGCAATATACGCGTGGTGCAAAAGGAACGCGAGGGCTTTCCCCAGAAGCAGTATGCAACCATTGCCCAGGAAGGCGATAAGTTGGTGGTAAAAGATTACGAGATGCGCTGGAGCACCGGTCTTACCCTTATTGGTAGACGTTCGGCATTGGAAATTTACCTGCCCGAAAAGCAGTGGAATAGCATGCAGGTAAATAGCGTTTCAGCGAATGTGCAGCTGGAATATGTTTCGGTGGGCAACCTTAGCTGTGAACTGGTTTCCGGCAGGTTAGACATTAACCATGTAATTACCGATACTATGAAAATAAACCAAGTAAGCGGCACAATTACGGGCAACGATATAACCGCCGGCAAGCTGCAGATGGAAACCATTTCGGGCGGCTGCGATCTTTCGGGCAGTATGCAACAGCTCGATTTGAATACCGTAAGCGGTAATGTTAGCGTAGCTACACAAACCATGCCCACTTTTGTAAAAGCCGAAATGATTTCGGGTAGCACTACGTTGCGCATCCCCGAAAATGACGGCTTCACGGTGGATTTAGACCGTGTTTCCGGCAATTTTAAGAGCAATAGTTTCCCTACCGTGAAAGACGGCCAGCGCTATACCTATAAGAACGGCGGGGCAAACTTCTCGGCAGAACTGGTGAGCGGCAGCTTTACGGTAGAAAAATATTAGGGCACACTTTTAATCGCCAAGAAAGCGGTTGCTTTTTACCCCTATGCATACTATAATGGTTTTGCGGGCCGGCACTACAAGGCAGCCTGCAAAACCATTTTTGTTTGGTATAGCAGGGAAGTTGACGATGGCTAAAAACAGTTTTTTTGCCATGCTGGGACGCATGAAATACATAGCGCGCTGGGGGCTTATGCGCAGCACCCTGCCCGAAAATTTAAGTGAACATACGCTGGAGGTAGCTTACCTGGTGCACGCCTTGGCCTGCATTGGCAACACTCGTCTGGGCCAAAGCCACGATGCCGGCCGCCTGGTGTTGCTGGCAATCTACCACGACTGCAGCGAAATTCTAACAGGCGATATGCCCACCCCTGTAAAATATGGTAACCAGGCGCTGCAAAAAGCCTATAAAGATATGGAAGCCGGAGCCCGCAGCCGGCTGCTGGCATTGCTGCCGGAGGATATGCGCCTGGAATACCACCCGCTTTTCGAGCCAAACCCCGACGAAACCCTGCTACTCAAAGCGGCCGACAAGCTTTCGGCCCTAATAAAGTGCACGCAGGAGCAACGGGCCGGCAACCACGAGTTCGATAAAGCCTATATCGCCAGCCTGCAAGCCCTCCGGGCACTTGGCCTGCCCGAGGTAGAAATATTCATGTGCGAGTTTTTGCCCTCCTACGGCCTTACACTGGACGAACTGCAGGAACAAGAACCAAATGCGAAAGGGGAAACGCCATGAACAGCCGAGCTAGAAATTCCGCTATCCTAGGGGCGCTGGTAACCTCTGTGTTGGGCACGCTGCTGCACTTTGTTTATGAATGGTCGGGCAACAACGTCATTGTAGGGGTGTTGGGCGCCGTAAACGAGAGCACCTGGGAACATTTGAAACTCCTCTTTTGGCCCATGTTTCTCTTTAGCCTAATAGAGCTTATCTGGGCGGGCAAGCGTTTCCCCAATTTCCTTTCGGCCACACTTGCCGGCATTTTCACCGGCATGGCTACCATTGTGGTAGTGTATTACACCTACACAGGTATTATAGGCCGCGGTTACTTGTACGCAGACATAGCACTCTTTTTTATAGCGGTTATTGTAGCCTACATAGTGCGGTACCGCCTTATGCGCAACAACCTACCCAAGGGTATGGCAGTGCAGGTGCTTTCGCTGCTGGTGCTGCTGGGGCTGGCTGCCGCCTTTGGCTATTTTTCCTTTTTCCCGCCCGATTTGGCAATTTTTCATGCCTATGAATAAGTATGGTAAAAAAGATTACTTACTAAGAATTCCCCCCGGCATTGCCGGGGGAATTCTTTCGTGTAAAAGCCCGTATTGGGGCCTAAAATAGCCAAGGGTGGAAAGCCCACCCTTGGCTTTGTGCTGCCCCAGCATTGCTGGGAGCTATTTTTTATCGTCCCCGGGTTTATGCCTGCTGGCCGATTGCTTTTTGTGGTTACGGCCTTCGCCGTCGGCTCCGCTTTCGGCCATGGTAGGGCCGCCCTTGGCCTTTTGTTTGCGCACTTCTTTGGGGTCGAGCTGGCTATCCTTGGGCATATTTATCACCTCGCTGCTAGTGTTCGCAGCGGACAATACATTATGCAGCAAAAACGAGCAGCCGGTTGGGTTATTCCCACACCGGCTGCCATGTTACGCCAAATTTGTTGGTCACCCAGGCGCATTTGCGAAAGTGGGCAACGGGTTCCGGCCCCATCACTACTGTGCCGCCCTGCGAAAGCACATTGAAAATAGTATCAAATTCTGCTTCATCGCTGCAGTTGATATAGATAGACGTTGCCCAGCTGAAATCTGGCGCGGGGTGGGCTGCGTCCATGTCTAGAAACAGAATTTCCCGCCCCATAAACGATAACAACCCAAACAGAACCTTATTCCCCTCGGCTTCTCCCGCATATGGATGTTCATTGCCATATCGCACAAGCTTAGAAATTTCCACGTTGGGAAGGTTAGTGGCATAAAATTGCATAGCCTCTTCGGCCCTTCCGGTAAACGAAAGAAATGGTGCAATGCATCCCTTTTCCAAAATATGATCCTCCACCTAAACTTCCTGCGTATGTAGTATCCCAACCAAAAGAAAAAGATATTCTAAGCGGGGATTACACCGCTTTTTTGTACTAGCCTAAGAACCTGCGCACATTGTGGCACAGCAGGTTTTCAATTTGGGCCTCTGTTACGCCGGCATGGCGCAGCAGCGGCAAAAAGCTTTCCATAAGCACGGCATAGCCATGCCCGCCGTTTTTGGCTAGGTACGACCGTCGCGAAATATCCACCGAAAGCAATATCTGTTCGCCGTAGCCTTTTCTCAGCAGCCCTATGAGCATGCAGGCTCGGTGGCCCTCGCTTCTGTAGTGGTTTTTCCCCACGGTATCAAAGGCCACAAAAAAGCCCTGTGCCAGCGCTGCTTCTATTGCGGCGGTATGCGCGCTGAAATCCATATGCCCTAGGCAAACCTTGGCAGGTTTTGCCCCGTGCCGCAGCAAAAGTGCGGTAATTTCCTGGCTGTGCAGGCCCATGGGAGTGTGGGTAATAATGCACTTGCCGGTTGCTGCCTGGGCAATGGCCCCGGCTATGTATACCTTTTGTTCTTCGAGAGCGAAGGCCCGCTGGCTACAGCCCAGCTCGCCAATAAGTTCGGCGCAAATATCGGTGCCATCAATGCCTTGCTCAATATCTGCAATAAAAATCTCGGCAATTTGTTTGGCTGTCATATTCCGTAGGGTGGCAGGGTGCCATTCTTTCAAATAAAAGCCTGTGGAGCATAAAACGTGCATATCCAGTCGCTGCGAAAGCCGCTGTAGGGCGTATATATCGCGCCCAATATCGTTGCAGGTAACCTCAAAAATAGTGTTAATGCCATGGGCCTTCAGG
>CAYYOY010000055.1:0-8800 GCA_964473265.1 uncultured Oscillospiraceae bacterium | reverse complement strand
CCTTTAGGAAGCTCCACGGCTCCTGCCGCCGCCCTGCGGTGCCAAAGGGCGGCGGGTGTGCCCGCCGCCCGGGCCGGTGCACCCGGCTTAGGGGCGGGGGCCATGCGCAGCATGGCGGGGGAATTTGCCCCTAGCCCGCAAGTAAGTGCGGGCCGGCGGCACACACCTGCCTGAATGAAGCAGATAAATAAGACATAAAATAAAGGTAAACCCTTGTTGGGCGGTGTTTTTTTGGGGCTTGAAGAGCAACTACAAAGGCTTGGGGCTTTTACGCAAATCTCACAGATGCTGCAAAGCGGACGTGGGGTTGCGGCGGCCTTTGGCCTTTCACAAATTCATAAGGCACAGTTCATCCATGGGCTGTGCGTCGGCGAAAGCCGGGGTGCTCTGGTTGTTACGGCAGACGAGCCCTCGGCCGTTAAGCTATGCGAAGAAATTAACCGCTTTTTTGGCGAAGAAAGCGCCCGCCACTACCCGGCGCGCGATTTCGCCCTTCGTTCGCTCGAAGGCCAAAGCATGGAATACGAACACAAGCGCCTTAGCCTACTGGCGGGGTTGCTGGGGGGTAGCTGTCCGCTGGTGGTGGCCTCGGCCGAGGCAGCGGCGCAGTACACCATGCCGCCCGAGCTACTGCGCAGCCGCATGTTTACACTGCGCCGGGGGCAGCAAATTTCCACCCAGGCGCTTACGGTACGCCTGCTGGAAGCCGGTTACCAGCGGGTAGAGCAGGTAGAGGGGTTGTGCCAGTTTTCGCTGCGCGGCGGCATACTCGATGTCTTCCCGCCCGATAGCCCCTTTCCTATCCGCGCCGAATTTTGGGGCGATGAAATTGACACCCTCGCCAGCTTCCGCATAGACACCCAGCGCCGCGAGGATGCCATTGAAAGCCTGGTTGTTTCCCCCGCGCGCGAGGTGCTCTGCCCCACGCCACAGCTCATCCAGCTACTCACTCGGCTGGCCGAAAAGCAGCATGGCAAATATGCCGAAGCCGCCAAGGCCCATATTGCGCAAGACCTTCACCGTCTGGAAGCCGGCCTGCCCCCCGCCACGCTGGATAACTACCTAACCATCATCTACCCCCAGCCGGCCGATTTATACGACTATTTGGGCGACCACGCCCTTATACTATGCGAAACCACCGGCATAAAAGAGAGCCTGCGCGCCACCCAGTGGCAGCTGGGGCAGGATGCCGAGCAGCTGCTGGAGGAAGGGCTGCTCACTGCCGGCGCGGCCGGGCTGCTTTCCGATTACACCCGCCTGGTTGCGCTGGCCCACCAAAAACCCACCCTGTTGCTGGAAAGCTTTGCCCGCAGCCTAACCGATTTCACCCTCGCCCAAAACCATACCCTTACCGCCCTGCAGCTTTCGCCTTGGGGCGGCGAGCTCGAAACCCTGCTGGAAGACCTTCGCAACTGGCTTTCGCGGCAATACTGCGTGGTGGTGCTGGCAGGCACCGACCGCGGTGCCGATATTCTTACAGCCGACCTACAGTCTGCCGGGCTAAGCGCCCACCGGGTTTCCAGCCCGGGGCAGTTTATGCCGGGCAACGTGCTGGTGTGCGAGGGCGGGCTTTCCTGCGGGTTTGAATACCCTGCGCTGCACTTGGCAGTGGTAACGGCCAGCAGGGTGCGCCAGGCCAAGCGCCACACGCTGCGCCGGCGCGAACGCGGCGCGCAAATTCGCGATATTGCCGATCTTTCGGTGGGCGACCATGTGGTGCATATTGCCCATGGCATAGGCATTTTTGAGGGCATTGTTAAAAAAGAAGTGCAGGGCGTGGTGAAGGATTATATTAAAATTCGCTACGGCGGCACCGATATGCTCTTTGTGCCGGTAACCCAGCTCGACCTTGTAACCAAATATATTGGCGGCAGGGAAGAGGGGGTGCGGCTAAGCCGGCTGAATTCAGCCGAATGGTCTAAAACCCGGCAGCGGGTAAAATCGGCCGTTTCCGATATGGCCAAAGAGCTCATTGCCCTGTACGCCCAGCGCCTCAACCAGCCGGGCCACGCCTTCGCACCCGATACCGACTGGCAGCGGGAATTTGAGGCCGGCTTTATCTACACCGAAACCGACGACCAACTGCGCTGCGTGGCCGAAATTAAGGCCGATATGGAACGCTCTACCCCTATGGACCGCCTGCTTTGCGGTGACGTAGGCTTCGGCAAAACCGAGGTAGCGTTGCGGGCGGTGTTTAAATGCGTCATGGAGGGCAAGCAGTGCGCCGTTATGGTGCCCACCACCATTCTGGCCTGGCAGCACTTCCAAACCTTTCGCCAGCGCATGGAGGGCTACCCCATACAAATAGAGCTGCTGTCGCGCTTTCGCACCCCCCGCCAGCAGGCCGAGGTGGTAAAGCGGCTGGCTGCCGGCAGTGTAGATGTGGTTGTAGGCACCCACCGCCTGGTGCAGAAGGACATCCGCTTTAAGGACCTTGGCCTGGTTATTATAGACGAAGAACAGCGCTTTGGTGTGGCCCACAAGGAACGCATGAAGGAACTGCGGGGCTGTGTAGATGTGCTCAACCTTTCGGCCACCCCCATTCCCCGCACGCTGAATATGGCAATGTCGGGCATACGCGATATGTCCACCATAGATGAAGCCCCGCAAGACCGCCACCCCGTGCAAACCTATGTGCTGGAACACGACGAAGGCGTTATTGTAGAGGCCATTAAGCGCGAGCTGCGCCGGGGCGGCCAGGTGTTTTACCTGCACAACCGCATTGCCAGCATAGAAAGCTGTGCCGGGCGCCTGCAGCAGCACCTGCCCGACGCTAAAATTGTGGTGGCCCACGGCCGCATGAGCGAAGAACAGCTTTCCCGCATTTGGCGCAGCCTGCTAGAGGGCGAAACCGACGTGCTGGTGTGCACCACCATCATTGAGGCCGGGGTGGACGTGCCCAACTGCAACACGCTTATTATAGAAGACGCCGACCACTACGGCCTTTCCCAGCTCTACCAGATACGCGGCCGGGTGGGCCGCAGCACCCGCCGCGCCTTTGCTTACCTCACCTTTCGCCCCGGCAAGGTAATTACCGAGGTGGCCGAAAAACGCCTGGCCGCCATTAAAGAATTCACCGCGTTCGGCTCGGGCTTCCGCATTGCCATGCGCGACCTTGAAATTCGCGGCGCGGGCGATATTCTGGGCAGCTCGCAGCACGGCCACATGGAGGCCGTGGGGTACGACCTATACCTGCAGCTGCTTTCCGAGGCCGTGGCAGAGCAAAAGGGCGAACCCGTGCGCCGCAGCAGCAACTGCACGGTGGATGTGCAAATGGGCGCCCACATTCCCGAAGAATATATCTCCAGCCTTTCGCAGCGCATTGATATTTACAAGAAGATTGCGGCCATCTCGGATGAGAGCGACAGCATGGATGTAACCGACGAGCTCATAGACCGCTTCGGCGAGCCGCCCAAGGCTGTGCTGGGGCTTATAGAGGTAGCGCTGCTGCGCGGCAAGGCTGCGGCACTGGGCGTGCGCGAAATTAGCCAGCAGGAAAATAAAATACTCATCTACCCCGAAACGCTGGATATGGCCCAGGTGGCCACGCTGGCCGCCGCCCTCAAAGGCCGCGTAATGGTTACGGCGGGCGAAAAGCCCTATATTACCATACGCTTTGCCAAGGGCAAAACCCCGGTAGATGCGATACGAGAGTTTACCACCCTGCTGGGCAAGCAAACAGCAGCTGAATAGGGCCGGGTAAAGGGCTATCAATTTGAGCCGAATTTTCCGCGCATATCATAGACTAACATCATGTTGCCTAAAAGGAGAGATTGACAGATGCAAAAAGTAAAACTCCCAAACCAACCGGTTGGGCCGTTCCCCGGCATGATTGTGGGCGCAATGGTGGACGATAAACCCACCTACACCACCGTGGGCGCGGGTGGGTGCGCCTGCCTTGCCCCCGCACTGTGTGTATCTTTAAAAAACAGCCACTACATTACGCAGGGCATTGCACAAACAGGCTTTTTCAGCGTGAATATACCCGCAACGGCGCTGGTAAAAGAAATGGATTTTTGCGGCCTGGCCTCGGGCAAGACGGTTGACAAATCGAGCTTGTTTACAGCTTTTTTTAATACGGCAGGCAGTGCGCCCATGATACAAGAATGTTCGCTCAACTTTCTTTGCAAGGTGTGCGACAGCAAGGAAATATACGGCTTTACCATGTTCTTTGGCGATATTGTGGCCGCCTATGCGAACGAAAGCTGTGTAACCAATGGCAAGCCCGACCCTCTTAAAATAGACCCCATTATTATGATGAGCCAAAGCTATTGCAGCTTAGATAGCGTTATCGGCCAGCCCTTTGTGGAAGGGAAGAAGCTAAACCACCTCGCCAATTCCATATAAACAAAGCTCCGGCTTCCACCAAGGAAACCGGAGCTTTTTGCTGCCTGCAGGAAACAACCCAAGGGGTTTTCCTGCCGTTTATATATAGTACAATAATTTCTAAATTAGCCGGCCCGGCGTTTTTTACCCGGACGCTGGCTTAGGTACACCCCACCCAGAATAAGCCCGCCGCCCAACACAGAAAAGAGCGTAACCGGCTCGCGCAGCGTAAGCGAAGAGGTAAATATGGTTACCAGCGGCACCATGTACACATAGTTGTTGGTGGCCACCGGCCCCAGGTGCAGCACGGCATAGTTCCACAAAACAAAGCACAGCGCCGAGGCAATGAGCCCTAGGTAGAGCAGGTTGAGCAGAATATCCGGTCGGGCAAGCAGGGCAATATCCCTGCTGAAATTCTGCCCCAGCGAAAAGGGCAGCATAGAAACTATGGCGTAGAAAAATATTTTACGTGTGGTGTAAATGTAGTTGCAGCGGTTGCCCAGGCGCTGCAGCAGCAACGTGTAAATAGCCCAGCAAAGGGCAGCACCAAGGGTAAGCAGGTCGCCCATGGGGTTTAGCTGCAGCACAAGCCTGCCGTTGAAAATAACCAAAAATACCCCTAAAAAAGCCACCGCAAGCCCCAGCAGCAGCTGCAGGGTGGGGCGGCTGCCGCCTGTAAGCCAGACCCCCAGCGCCGTAAGAATAGGCACACTGGCAATGAGCAGGCTTACATTGCTGGCCAGCGTAAGGCTAAGGGCGGTGCTTTCGCAGAAGTAATACAGCGTAACGCCCGAAAAGCCTGCCAAAAAGAAGAGCAGTTCGTCGCGCAGCGCCAGGGGTTTATACAGCTTGGGGTGCAGCACCAGCAGTGCCAGGTAGGCAAAGGCATAGCGTATAAGCATAATGCTTTGGGCCGACATTTGGCCCACCAGCACCTTGGTGGCAACAAAGGTGGTTCCCCAAACCACTACGGTAAAAAGCGCGGCAATGCTTGCCGCACGCGCAGGTTTTTTCATGCTACACCATCCATAGGCGGGCGGTGCTCCAACACACAGCCCACCGAAATATTTGCCTATTTTAATTTGCAGCCTGGTCTGCCGTCACCTTGTGCAGGGCTAACCCTACTATGTAAAATGGGCTGGCTGGCAGCCTTTGAAAACACCCCCTGCACACACTGTACAGGGGGTGTAGGGTTTACCATTTGCCTAGTCGCTTACAAAGGGCAGCAGCGCCAGATGGCGGGCCCGCTTAATGGAAACGGTAAGCTGGCGCTGGTGGTGCGCACAGGTGCCGGTTACACGGCGGGGCACAATCTTGCCGCGCTCGGAAAGGTAGCGCCGCAGGCGGGGGATGTCCTTATAATCGATGGTTTGAATTTTATCTACGCAAAAGCCGCAAACCTTTCTGCGGCCACGTTTGCCACGGGGTCTTTCGCTGCGCTCGGGTCTTTCAGATCTTTCCACTGCAATGAACCTCCTTCGGTTGTGGTTGTGCGGCCAAATTGCCGCTCGTTAAAATGGCAGGTCGCCGTCGGCTTCAATTTCTTCGAAATCTCCCGCAGCACCGCTGGAATAGCTTACCGGCGGCTGCATGGGCGGGGGAGGAGCATCAAAACCGCCGCCCGAAGCACCGGCCTTGCGTTCCACAAAGCTTACGTTGTCGGCCACTACCTCTACGGCATAACGCTTGTTGCCGTCTTTATCGGTGTAGTCGCGGGTTTGAATTGAGCCGTCTATGCCAATGGCGCTGCCTTTTTGAAAATATCTGCAAACAAATTCGGCCTGCTGCCGCCAGCAAACAATGCTGATGAAATCGGCCTTGCGGTCGCCATCTTTACCGGAAAAACGGCGGTCTACCGCAATGCGAAAAGTTGCCACAGCAATGCCGTTCGGGGTTTGGCGCATTTCAGGGTCGGCCACAAGCCGCCCAACCAAAATAGCCTTGTTCAGCATGTGTGTGCCTCCCGCCTATTTTAGGCTTCCTTCTTAATGATTAACGAACGCAGAATGCTGTCGTTAATTTTGTACATGCGGTCTAGCTCGGCGAGGAAGTCTGCCTTGCAGGAAAAGTTGATGAGCACATAAAAGCCTTCGGTCTGGTAATTAATAGGGTATGCCAGACGACGCCGGCCCCATTCATCCACCGAGGCAATTTGCCCGTTCTCTTCTATCAGCTTCTTGAACCTTTCAACGACGGCAGCCACGGCCTCTTCGTCCTTGTCCTTCACGCTGACAATCATTACCGTTTCATAGGTTGCGGTTTGGGTTGTCAATGTTTACACCTCCTTATGGTCTTTCGGCCGCACAGCCTTGTGTGCGGCAAGGATGATACCACCCAAACGGGCGGCTCTGCCGGTACCTTGGCCACCCTGTGGCGGGCAGCCTGCAAAACCGGCAACGTTTATCATAGCACGTTGTGCTGGAATTGTCAACCAAACAGCTACCAAATTGCTGCACTTAAGGCAATTTTTAGCCCCCCAAGGCAGGGGAATGCTATTATTTTAGTATTATATAATAGATTTAAGGCAGATGCGACATTGCTCGATATACTTCTATTTTTCTGCTGTAGCCCATAGGCTTGACAATACCACCCCACCGGGCTATAATAACAACGGAAACTGAAAACAGGGGTGCTGGGCTTTCCCGGCTGAGATTGATGCGATAGCGTATCTGACCCTTTAACCTGATCTGGGTAATGCCAGCGTAGGTACGATAGGCTAACAACCTGCGCCGGCTGCTTTGCCGGCGCTTTTTGCTTTTGCCGTTTCAGGTGTGTTGGATGTTTCATATACAGGCGTGGCCTAACGCCATGCCAACAGAAGGAGGAACACACAATGAAATCTTGGCAACTGCGCCGTTTGGTGGAAAGCGCACTGCTGCTGGCTATGGGGGTGGTGCTTTCCATGGTGAAAATTTTCGAGCTGCCCAACGGCGGCAGCATTACCGCCATGAGCATGCTGCCGGTGCTGCTTATCTCGCTGCGTCATGGCACCCGCTGGGGGCTGTTTTCGGCTGTAACCTATTCGCTGCTGCAAATGCTACTGGGCTTTTACCCCCCGCCGGCCCAAACGCTCTGGGCCTTTGTGCTGGTAATTGTGCTCGACTATTTGGTGGCTTTCGGCGGGCTGGGCTTGGCCAAAGCCTTTGCCGTGCCTTTTGGCGGGGCAAACAAAGCAGCCGGCCTGGTAGCAGCAGTGGGGTTGCCGCTTACGCTGCGCTTTTTGTGCCACTTTGTTTCCGGCATAGTGATATGGGATATTTACGCACCGCCGGGCGTTCCCGTGTGGCTGTTTTCGCTGCAATATAACGGCTCGTACATGCTGGGTGAAACTATTTTAACCACTGTAGCCGTATTGCTGCTGCGGCGTTACATTGTAAAAACATCTACGGTAAGCGCGGGCAATTAGCCCGGCAGGCCGCACAGGCAGCCCCTGGGGAACATCCGGCAGGATGTTCCCCAGGGGCTGCGGTTTTATTTATGCTGCTTTTACCTGCTAGCGCCAGCCGCCGGCCTCGCGAATCTTCTCCAGGCGTTTCTCAGCTGCGTCGGCCCTGTCGCGCTGCACGGCTACCTCGGGCGCCAGGGTGGTTAGCTGGCTCAGGGCTTCGTCGCGCTCTTGGGTAATTACTTTTAGCTGCGCTAAGGCATCGTCGCGCTGGGCAATGGCTTCGGCCAGCTGCTCTTCCAGCTCGCCGGTGCTGGGCGGGGTAGTGGTTGGAGGGGGAGAAGGAGGCTTGGGTGGGGTTGAGCCCCAGCCGTTAAGCCCGGCCTGCTTGATGATGGTGGGGTAGTCTTTGTAGGAAACATTGAGGTCGACGAGCGTTGAAATTCCCGCGCAGTTACCCGAACCGGTATACTGCCAAATGCCGTAGCTACCTTTGAAGCCGTTGGTGGCGCGATAATCGGCTATCCATTTATCAAACCGGGTAAGTACAGTAAGGTCTAAATGTGTGTTGGCAAAGCTGGTGTAAGTATACAACATGCCATAATAGCCGGCGGCCTCAACGGCCCCCAAAAAGGCCTGCACAATGGCCGTGTTTTGCGATTTTGCCAGCTGTGTGTGCACGCTATCCTCAATATCAAAGGCTACGGGATATGTGAGGCGGTAGGGGGCAATTACCTCTAGCAGGCGCTGTGCCGATATTTTGGCGGCAGCCGGCGTTTTATCGTACGAATAGAGGTACACCCCTATATCCAGCCCAGCGTCGGCTGCACCTTTCATATTTACAGCAAAGTTGTTGTCTATATTCATGCCGCCCTCGTACCAGCTCCAGCCTGCACGAATCATAACAAACTTTTTGCCGCTGGCCTTTACTTTCTGCCAGTCAATGCGCCCCTGGTGGTGCGAAACATCTATGCCGTGATATTCAGCCAAGAAAACTCCTCCTTTTAGTTGCTGTTTCTACCATCTTATGCCCTAAAAAAAAGAATGACAAGAACATATGTTCTTGTCATTCTTTTATTTAGGGAAGAA
>CAYYOY010000054.1:0-9032 GCA_964473265.1 uncultured Oscillospiraceae bacterium | reverse complement strand
GTCCGTTAAAAATTCTGTCAATAAAATGTTATGAGGGATAAACACCAAATTCGCGTACGGCCTTCAGCATGGCCAAAGCGTTTTCTACCGGTACGTCGGGCTGCATGTTGTGAATGGGGGTAAAGACAAACCCGCCACCCTTGCCAAAAATTTCAATAGCGCGGCGCACTTTTTCACGCACCTGCTCAGGCGTACCGGTGGGAAGAGTAACCTGAGTATCAATACCACCGCCCCAGAAGGTAAGCTTGTCGCCAAATTCGTCCTTAAGCTCTTGGGCATCCATGCGGTCGGCTGTGGTTTGCACAGGGTTAAGAATATCTACCCCCGCTTCTATAAAATAGGGAATAAACCCACGCACGCAGCCACAGGAATGGTAGAAGGTTTTAATGTTGCTGTTTGTATGTACATAATCGTTCATGCGCTTATAGTTGGGCAGGAAAACTTCTTTGTAAATTTCGGGGCTAAACATTTCGGCCCGCTGGGTGCCATAATCGCTGGTAGACATAACAATAGTGTCAATATACTTGCCCACGGCCTGTAGGTAGAGCTTTAAGTTTTCCAACCCCACCTCGGCGGTGGCCTGCATGAGCTCAAACGCGTAATCGCGCTCAATGCTCATAATTACCATCCATTCCTCGAAGGAATGGCCCGCAACGCCGGCCGAAGAACCCAGCTTACCCCGGTGGCAGCCGCCATGCACTGAAAGCTCGGTGCATTCATACAGTATGCGAGCCCGATCTTCCAATGCTCGCAGTTCTTCTTGCGAGTATACCGGCAGAGTGCGGCGGAACTTTTCAATATCAACACGCTGAATTTCAAAATCTAAATTCATGCCTATACCCATGTTGGGGCGGTCGAAATAATCTCCGGTGGCAGACATTTTTGCCAGCAGCTTGCCGGAAGCATCCACCATGTGAATTTCGCCGTCCTCAGCCACTTGGGTATGGAAACTGCCGGGCATAAGTACACGGTTCCCCCGGTTGGTGCGCCAGGGCTGCCAGCCCTCGTTTTTCATGCCAAAGCTGTAGCTTTCGTTTTCCAGCAAAACTACATCGGCACCCAACCAGTTTAACATAAGCAGGTCGGGCCTGGCAAGCATTAACATTTGTTCATATACTTTAGGCAGTTCGCAATCCCACCCTATGTGGCGGGCAAGCTTGAGGTACTGGTCTACATGAATGCCGGTAACGAAGGTGCCGCCAATGTCCACCGGTACCCGGTCGGCCTGTTTGTGGTTAATTGCCAGACGCACCCGTTCTCTCGAAGTCATTTGCGTAATTCCCCTTTCGTAAATATCCTTTCCAGTAGCTTTTAAGGCTTGGTAACGTGCACTTGCAGCTGGCTATGCGTTTCCTACGCGGGGGCTACCGTTTAATGCCGCCACCAGTTTACCATAAATAGGCGTAGGCTGGCAAGGATTAACAGCAGCGCCTAAATTTAAGTTGGCCAGGTCGCTATGGTGGTTAGCATGGGATAGCGCCGGCAAAAGCCAATGGTTAATCCCAATAGCTTTCTAAGGCTTGGATAACGCGTTTGTAGTTGGCGTACTTTTTATCGTAGATAGCTTTGTTGTGCGGGTTGGGTTCTACCCGGCGCACGTTTGGCACCATAGCGGCAACGGCAGCGTCAATATCGGGGTAAGCACCAACCCCCACCGCGGCGCAAATGGCTGCACCCAACGCACCCAGCTCGCTGGCTTGGGGTGCCTCCATGGGAAAGCCTAAAATATCGGCAAACATTTGCGTCCACACCTGGCTTTTGGCACCGCCACCGGCAATGCGCGCGGCTTCGGGCGGCGTTAAATACTGCAGCAGCTTTTCAATATGCCAGCGGTGCGAAAAGCAAATACCCTCGTAAATGGCACGAATTACATGGATACGGGTCTGCCAGCCCTGTAAACCCACAAAACAGGCCTGTGCAGTGGCCTTTGCGTTGCTGCCGTAGAGGAAGGGAACAAACACCAGGCTGGTTTCTTCCGGGGTGGTGCCCGCTACGGCCTGGTTGCAAATATCGTAAACACTGGTGCCGGCCTGTTTGGCCTGTTTGGCTTCCTCTTGCAAAAATTCCTGCACAAACCATTCCAGGTTGCTGGCCGAGGTAGGCGAGCCCTCCAGCATTAGCCAATGGCCGGGCTTAGAGAAAACCGTAGTAGAGAAAAATTCCTTGGCTACCACCGGCTTAGCGCCAATGTACTGGTTATTGGCCCAGGTGCCGGTTATTACGCACAGGCGCGATTCATCCACCGCGCCGGTAGCCAGTGCGGCGGCATCAATATCGTAGCATCCGGCCACTACCGGCGTACCGGGGGCAAGGCCGGTTAAGGCGGCGGCTTCGGGGGTTACCCTGCCGGTTATTTCGGTAGAGCCCACCAGCGGGGGCAGCATATCGGCCACCTCGGCCAGGCCAACTTCGGCCAGCATGTCTTTATCGATACGTTGTTCGGCGGTGTTAATAAGCCCTGTGCCCGATACGACCGAAATTTCAGAATGCAGCTCGCCTGTAAGGCAAAAGCGCAGGTAGTCTCCGGCATTAAGAAAGTATTTGGCCTTGCCGTAAAGCTCGGGGCGGTTATCCTTTAGCCAAGCCATTACCAGCACGGAAAGCGCGGGCCATAGAATTTGCATATTGCGGGGGTGCAGTTTTTCAAAGCTGCCGTTTTCTTCCCACTGCTTTATGTAGGAAAGCGCGCGGCTATCGGCACCTTCTATGGTATTGCACAGGGGGTTGCGGTTTTCATCCAAAAGGTGTGCGCCGTTGCCGTGTCCGGTTACCGAAACGGCCAGTATTTCCTCGGGGTTTATGCCGGCTTTTTCAATTGCGCCGCGAATAGCCGTAACATTGGCCTGCCACAGCGCGTCCATATCCCGCTCGTACCAGCCGGGGCTGGGCGAGGTGGCTTCTACCAAATGGCCGGCCACACCAACCTCCTTGCCCTGCAGCGTGTAAATGGCAGCTTTAATCATGGTGCTGCCGTTATCTATGCCCAGCAAATAGCTTGCCATAAGCGTCTCCTTTCGTTTTGTAGGGCTAAAATAGCTTTGGTGCGGGCTGGCTGCCTGTTTATGGCAGCCAGCCCACACCGGAAAAGGCTAAATTTTACCCAGCTTTTTCTGGCGGGCCAGCGAAACATAGCCGTCTACCGCAATTACCACCAGCAGAATAATGCCCACAATAATGCTTTGCCACTGCGGCGCAATGGTAAAGAGGTTAAAGGCATTGGACATAAACACCATAAAGGTAATGCCGAAGAAAGCCCCCACAACCGAGCCCTGGCCGCCGGCCAGCGAACCGCCGCCAATAATGCAGGCAATGATAATATCCATATGCGCGTTTACACCGGTGTAGCGGTTGGCAATGCCGGCCCGCGCCGTAATGAGTATGCCCGAAAGGGCAGCCAGCGTGCCGCTGAGCACAAAGGTAAGAATGCGAATTTTCACCTTGTTAATAGCCAGCTGACGCGAAGCCGCGGGGTTGCCGCCTACAAAGTAAAGCCTGCGGCCCGAGGGTGCATACACCATGTAAAGTTGGAAGAGCACCATTAGCACCAGCATAATCCAGAACATGTAGTATACGCCCAAAAATTGCCCGCGTCCCAGTTGCTGAAAGCTTTCGGGGAAATCGGTAAAGCCGGCTTTGCCCTTACCCACCAGCACAACCTCGCAAACGCCACGGGCTATGTACATCATGCCTATGGTGGTAATTAATGCGTTTACACCTACAATTTCCACCAGCAAGCCGTTGATAAACCCAACCGCCGCCCCTGAAAGCAGGCCCACCGCTATGGCAGCCACCGGGTGCATACCCTGGGTAAGGCAAATGGCGGTTACCAGGCCGCCCAGGCACATTACCGAGCCCACCGAAAGATCAAACACGCCGCTTACCAGCAGCGCCATCATACCAATGGCTACAATGCCGTAGGGCGCTATAGAGGTTTGTATCGATTCAAAGTTTACCGTTTGCAGAAAGAAGGGGCTGGTAAGCGATAGAATTACAAACAGCAGGCTTGCCAAGCAAACCGAAACCGCCCCGTTTTTTTTAAGTAGATTCGCGACACTCTTGCCCATGCTTTTCCTCCCCCTTCTAGCTCAACTTGTTTAGGCGTGTATCTACAAACACCGAGGCGATTAGTATTACGCCAATAATTAGCTGCTGCAGCAGCGGTTCAATGTTGAAGATAACCATGCCGTTGAGGATGGTGGCCAGGAAGATAAGCCCGATAAAGCTGCCCATTATGCTACCCTTACCACCGTAAAGGCTGGCACCGCCCAGCACTGCGGCTGTAAGCAGCTGGAATTCCAGCCCTTGGCCAATGGCTGTGTCGGCATAGGTTACACGGGCCGAAATGAGTATGCCCCCAATGCCGGCGGTAAGCGCCGAAAGGCCGAACACAATCACCTTAATTTTATCCGAGCGAATGCCATAGATGCGGGCGGTTTCCAGGTTTTCGCCCACGAAGTACATCTTCTTAAAGATGCTGGAGCGTTTGAGCAGAAGCTCTAACACAATGGCCAGCACCACCATTACCACCACAGTGAGGTGCACGTCGCCAATAGAAATGCGCACCAAGCCGCGCATGGCAGTGGGGTAGGTAGCTCCGGTAAGCTGCTTTACAAAGGTAGAAGCTACACCCCGCACCAGTGTCATGGTGGCAATGGTAACCATCATGGAATTAAGCCGCAGCTTCACCACCAGCAGGCCGGTAAGCAGGCCAATGGCCAGGCAAACCCCTAACGAAATGCCCACCGAGAGCCACAGGGAGAGCTTAAGCTTGAGCATTAAATAGCCGGTAAACATACCCGAAAAAGCATATACCGAACCTACCGAAAGGTCAATTTCGCCCATGATCATAAGATATGTGAAGCCGATGATTGCCAGGCTTTGGAAGGAAACGCCAAATAGTATAGAATAGATATTGCTGTAGGTTAAAAAGGTGCTGCTGGTAAACGAAAGCACGCTAAAAAGCAGCGCTGTAAGGGCTACAATGGTAATGGCGCTTAAATCCAGCCGCTTGCCTTGTGCCTTAGCCAATGTGTTGCTTTGCATGATGAACCTTCCCCCCTTACTGGCCGCCGGCAGCCAGGGCTACCACGGCCTCTTCGGTAATTTCGTCGCCCCGCAGTTCACCCACAATGCTGTTATTTTTCATAACCAGCACACGGTCGCACAGCGCCATGAGCTCGGGCAGCTCCGAGCTGAATACAATTAGCCCGATGCCCTCTTGGGCAATGTTTAGCAAAAAGCGGTGGATTTCCGCCTTGGCGCCTACGTCTATGCCGCGGGTGGGCTCGTTTACAATCATAAGCTTGGGCTGCGTGCCAAGGCAAATGGAAAGCATAAGCTTTTGCTGGTTGCCGCCACTTAAATTGCGTGGTTTTTGGAATATGCTGGGGATGACGATAGAAAAAGTTTGGATGTACTTTTCGGTATACTCGGCTATTTTGCGCCCCAACAGCAGGGTAAAGCGTGACATCTTCTGCATAACCGGCAGAATCATGTTGTCCTTGGCGGGGCTATCGAGCAGTAGGCCGGCCTTTTTACGGTTGTTGTTTAGGTAGAGTATCTTCTGCTCTACCAGCGCAGTGGGGTTAATTTTGCCTAGCGGCTGCCCAAGGTAAGTAAAGCTGCCGCTTTCACGGCCTTCCAGCCCGTAGAGCATGCGCGAAAGTGTGCCGGCGCCCGAGGCTTCCAACCCGAAAAAGCCTAGAATTTCCCCTTCACGCAGGGCAAAACTTGCGCTTTCCAGCGCGCCGCGCTTGGCAAGGTTTTGCACCTCGTAAAGCACGGGGTTGGCGCTGGCATCTACAAAGGTTTTTTTGGAATATAGGCTGCCCGAAAGCTCGCGCCCCACCATGCGGCTTACAAGATCCTGCTCGGTGAGCTCGGGGGTGTTATCGAAGGTGCAGATATACTTGCCGTCGCGCATTACGGTAATACGGTCGCTCAGCGCCATTACCTCGTTAATTCTGTGGGATATGTATATAATCGTTATACCCTTGGCCTTGAGCTCCATAATGGTGTTCATTAAACGGTCGGCCTCTTCATTGTTCAGGCCCGAGGTAGGTTCGTCCAACAAAATAATGCGCTGGCCGTTGCAAATGCAGCGCAGAATTTCCACCATCTGCTGCTGGGCCAGGGTTAGGGTATCCATCTTTTGCGCCGGCTGTATATCCATATTAAAGATTTGTATGCTTTCGGCGGCGCGCTTATATAATTCCTTCCAATCCACAAAGCCCAGCTTGGTTTTAATGTCGCAGCTTGGAAAGATATTTTCTGCAACTGTCATGTTCTCGAACACTGCCAGTTCCTGGTGTACCATGGAAATGCCCATGTTTTGCGAGGTTTGCGGCGAGTGAACGGCCATTTTTTCGCCGCCCACCCATATTTCGCCGCTATCGGGCGTTTCTTCGCCCATAAGCGTTTTCACAAGGGTAGATTTTCCCGCGCCGTTTTCCCCCAGCAGTGTATGAATTTCCCCCTGGCGTATACCAAAGGATACATCGTCCAGCGCCTGCACAATGTTATAGCGCTTGGAAACGCCCCGGATGCTGATGAAATCTTGCTGTGCAACATCTACGGCGGTCTGGCTGGCTACCGTGTTTTCGGCTGAATTCATTCCGGCTTTCCCCCATTTCTTTGGCTTGCCGCACCGGGTATAATGCACGGACACCCCCTGCCGGCCCCACGCACACATGGAGGGCAGGCAGGGGGAAGCCTATGCTTTTTGCAAGGTTATACCAGGTGCTTATTAATAGTTGTAGAGCTTGGTATCAAAGGTGGGCATATTCTCGGCCAGGAAGAGGTCAACGTTGCTGGCATCAATAACAGCCGCAGTGTTGTACATGTTTTCGGGAACGGGGTTTACACCGGCTTTGGCGTTATCGGCCGAGATAGGAATGTTCTTCAGGCCGCCATTGTTCCAATCTTCCATAAGAAGAATGGCCATGTATTCGTCGGTAGCGGTCTTGTTAATGAGGGTAGCGTCAATGTAGCCGCTCTTAATGAATTCCAGGGTGGCGGGCTCACGGTCGTGCACAACAACCTTTACAGAGCCGGGGGCCTTCTTCAGCTCGTCCATTGCAGTGGCAATGCCGGTGCCGGAGCTGGAATCCAGACCAATGATGGCGTTTACATCGGGGTAGTTGTTGAATACGCTCTTGGCGGCTTCAATGGCGTCGGCAGTGGCGGCCTTATCGTCGGCTTCTACTACCACTACCCAGCTGGTGTTTTCCTTCAGGTAATCCTTAACGCCGGCCAGCTTGGCGTCGGTGTTTGCGGCGCCCCAGTTGCCCATAAGTGCCACTTTGCCGCTGTTGCCGGCACGCTTTACAAGCTCGGCAGCGGTATCGCGCCCGCATTGATAGTTATCTAGGCCTATGTAGGAAAGGGCGGGGTTTACAGCTGTGCGGGTTTCGGTAAGAACAACCGGAATGCCGGCGGCCATAGCCTTTTTAACGGCTTCAGCGGGGGAGTCATCCCACATTCTGGTAATAATGCCGGCGGGCTTTTTGGCAATGGCCTGTTCAATGGATTCGGCCTGTGCCTTGGTGTCCCAGCCTTCGGGGCCGGCAGCCACGATATTCACCTGGAAGTATTCAGCCGCATAGCGCAATGCCAGATGCGAATCGGCAAAATACGGGTGAGCCTGGTGCGAAGAGCAAAGATAATAGGTTCTTTGTTCTTTAGCGGGTGTGGCGGGAGCTTGGTTGTTGTTGCCGGCATCGGGTGTGGGGGTGGTAGCGGGTGTACCGCAAGCTACCAGGCCAGCCACCGCGAGTGCAAGTGCCAAAACCAGGGCCAATGTACGCATGCTGAGCTTCATCATGAAATACCTCCTAAAATACTATCCTGTCGGTTTGGGAGAAAATGTTCTCCTAATGAAAATAATAATCCCCCATTTAGAACATGTCAATAGAATTTCGGTCGTAGAACATTCAAAAATAGAACAATATTTTTGTATCATGTAACAAAAACGATTATTTTTTGATTATTTATGCATTGTTATGAATGATATTTGTAACAAACAAGAACCAGTTGACTATATAAGCACCGCTCTTTTTTAACCATTTCTATTCATTCTTTAGCACGCGCGAAGGCTAAAAAATTCCAGGCAACCACATTGTGGTTGCCTGGAGGCAATATGAAGTGCATTGCAAGCTATATGCGCAGTATACCCCAGCAGCTTACGAAGCAGCAGAGGGCTGCAGGCGGATGACAGCCAGTGGCCTGCCCTGTGCATCTTGCGAGAGCGCCAACGTAAGTATGCCACCTTCCAGCTTGTAGGCGTAGGTTTTACTGTCAAGTTCGGCACGGTAGTTACCGGGGGTGCGCTGGGCCAGTGTTTGGCACAATTGCGCAAACTCTTCCATACTGCCCTGATACAAATATGCCCTCGAGAAAATGGGCAGGTTGGGCAGCTTGTATTCGTCCAAAGCATCGTAATGGTAAAGCACATAACCACCAAAGCGCTGCCCACCGCTCAGCTGTTCCAGCTCGGGAAGGCTTTCCGCCAGTGTTTGGGGGTAGGCAGCCTCTACCAAAACCGAAAGTTCCTGTGCTTGCGTAGCAGGCAACTCCAGGGTAAGCTCTACCAGGTTGCAAACGCTGGAATAGTAATTGAGCACCGTCAGCTTGGCATCGCCCAGCGGTGCTTCCAGCGAAAGGGAGGTTTCGTCGTTGCGGCCGGTAAGCTGTGCACCCGGCAGGGCTGTAAAGTAACCCCGCAACTCATCTATGCCAGCCTGGGTGGCATAGGTGGCCACTATGCGGGCCTGGCCCTCGTGGTAGGAAAGGGCAATATTTTGGTAAAAATCTTTTTCATAGGGGGGAATATATTCTTGCAGTATCTCTTCAAGCCATGCGGGGGTGGAAAGGTTTCTGCTATCGGTTGGCTGCCCCCCGCCAAAAAACCTGGGGACAATACCGTACACAACCACCAGCACCAATGCGACCAGCAGCGCTATACACAATAGCCCATAGACTATGCTTTGCTTTTTGTTCTCTTGCGGCATGGTTGTTTCCACTCGCTTTCGCTT
>CAYYOY010000053.1:0-9051 GCA_964473265.1 uncultured Oscillospiraceae bacterium | reverse complement strand
ACACTGGTGGCGCAAGGGGCCTCTGCTTGGGATCTGGCAAAGCGCGCTCTGGAAGGCTTTTCGCCACAGCTGCTGGACGAAAAGCCCATTGCCTACCGCTGCAATTGCTCGCGCGGCAGGGTAGAGCGGGCACTGCTCAGCCTGGGCAGCGAAGAGCTGGAAAGCATGGCAGCCGAACAGCCCGTAACCGAGGTCTGCTGCCACTTCTGCAGCAAGCGCTACCGCTTTAACCCCAAGGAACTGCGCAGTTTGCGCAACGCAGGCAAATAGACAAGAGAAATCCATGCAAGTATGTTAGGTCAACTTGCGGCGGGTAAGCATACCCCGTGGCAACGGCCTTGTGGAGGAAGATATGGCTGTTCTGAGCAAACCTGCCGTTCGCCCGGTGCGTCATTGCTTTACTGCGCTGCTCGCTCTGCTGCTGGCCATGTTGCTACCCACAGGCGCCTGGGCGGCACCCCAGCCCTCAAATATAACCTCTACAACCTATGTTGTTATGGACGCAACCACCGGCCAGGTGATTGTGCAAAGGGATATGCACAAGCGTGTTTACCCCGCCAGCACCACAAAAGTTGTTACGGCAGCCATTGCTCTGGCACTCACCAGGCCTACCGATGAGCTTATCGTAAGTGCCCGCGCGGTAAACCTGCCCTATGACAGCATGGTTATCTACTTGGCAGCCGGAGAAAAGCTTACCATGCGCGATGCGCTGTATGGGCTTATGTTAATGTCGGGCAACGATGCCGCCAATGTAATTGCCGAGCATGTTTCGGGCAGCCTGGAAGATTTTGCAACCCTCATGAACCAGACGGCAGCCGGCGTGGGCGCCACCGGTACACATTTTACCAACGCCCACGGTCTGCCGGAAGCCGAACACTATACCACCCCCTACGATATGGCGCTGCTTACCCGCTACGCCCTAAACCTGCCTGGCTTTCGCGAACTGTTCGGTGCTGTAAGCTACCGTATGCCTGCCACCAATGTGCGTGGTGTGCGCAATTTTGGCACCTACCACAGCATGATGGATAAAACAAGCGGCTACTACTACCCCAATGCCACCGGCGGCAAAATTGGTTGGACAAGCCAGGCCGGCAATACCGCTGTAACACTTGCGCAAAAGGATGGCATAGAGCTGATTTGCACCGTATTTGGCCTGCGTAGCTCGGGCCACCGCTACCAGGATAGCATTAATCTTTTTGATTTTGTTTTTGATAATTTTGAATATGTAACGGTAGACCCCCATTCGCTGGTGTTGGAAGACATAGAGGACGCACCGCTTTACCTCGAAGGGCCGGTAACCTTTTTGGTGCCCAAGGGAACCACCTCTGCCGATATTGAGGTGCGCCACCAGCTTTCGCAAGAGGCCTCCCAGGCCGATCGCCTAGGCTTTTACCTTCAGGGGCAGGAGGTTTTTTCCACCCCTGTTAGCCTCTATGCACAGGCAAAACGTGCGGAACAGCTGGCCGCCGAAAAGGCTGCAGAGCAGGCTGCCCAGCAGCCCAACCTTTCTTTTGGTGTACTGGTGCTGCTAATGTGCGGTGTTATGGTGTTTTCTGTAAAGAGCTTTTTTACTTCCCGCAACGCCATGCGTGGACGAACCAAAAGACCACCAAATAAACGACAAACACGCAGAAGGAGAAGATATGATACCTGAGGCGCTGGATAGAATTTTAATGCAGGTGCAGAAGCCCTCGCGCTATAGCGGCGGCGAAGAGGGCAGCGTGGTGAAAAGCCCCGATACCCCCCTGCGCTTTGCCCTCTGTTTTCCCGATTTGTACGAAGTAGGCATGTCCCACCTGGGGCTGAAAATTCTCTACTCGCTGCTTAATAACCAGCCCGATGTTTGGTGCGAGCGGGTGTTTGCCCCCGGTGGCGATATGGAAGCCCTGCTGCGCAAGGCCGGCCAGCCACTCTATGGCCTGGAAAGCCTGCAGCCCATTGCCGGCTTTGATGTCATTGGCTTTACGCTGCAGTACGAAATGTGCTACACCACCATGCTCAACATGCTGGATTTAGCCGGCCTGCCTCTATATGCCGACCAACGTACATCGTTAAGCCCGCTGATTATTGCCGGCGGGCCCTGTGCCTGCAACCCCGAACCCTTGGCCGCATTTGTAGACCTCTTTTGCCTGGGGGAAGGGGAGGAGGTTACGCTGGAGCTGCTGCAGCTTTACCGCACCGCCAAAGCAGAGGGCTGGAGCAAAGAAGCATTCCTGCGGCAGGCGGCACAAATTCCCGGGGTGTATGTGCCGTCCCTCTACCGGGTAGAGTATAAGCCCGACGGCACCATAGACACCATAACCCCGCTGCAAGATGCGCCGGCAGTGGTGCAAAAGCGCATTATCCGCAAGCTGGATGAAGCACCTTACCCCCAAAACTTCGTGGTTCCCTTTACCGAAATTGTGCACAACCGTGCCATTACCGAGGTAATGCGCGGCTGCCCGCGCGGTTGCCGTTTTTGTCAGGCTGGTTTTATCTACCGCCCTGTGCGGCATAAATCTGCCGAGGTAGCACTGGGGCAGGCGCTGGGCCTTTGCGATGCCACCGGCTACGACGAGCTTTCACTCATCTCGCTGAGCACCAGCGATTACGCCAACCTAGAAGCCCTGCTTACCAACCTATTGCCGGAAACGGAAAAACGCAAGGTAAACCTCTCTATGCCCTCGCTGCGGGTAGATAATTTTTCCCCCCAGCTGCTGGAAATGGTAGCGCGGGTGCGAAAATCGGGCCTCACCTTTGCGCCCGAGGCTGGCAGCCAGCGCATGCGGGATGTAATTAATAAGAACATAACCGAACAGGAAGTGCTGGATACCTGCCGCACGGCCTTTGCCGGTGGCTACACCGCTGTAAAGCTGTACTTTATGCTGGGCCTGCCCACCGAAACCCCCGAAGACATTGCCGCCATTACCCAGCTGGCCCAGCAGGTAGTGGAATGTTTTTATGATATGCCCAACCGCCCCAAGGGAAAATCTCCTGCCGTTACAGCCAGCGTGGCCTGCTTTGTGCCCAAACCCTTTACACCCTTCCAGTTCGAGCCACAAGATACACTGGAGCAGTTTAACCAGAAGCAGCGCCAACTGTTGGATGCCCCCCACAGCCGCAAGGTGAAAATTAACTACCACGATGCCCAAACCTCTATTTTAGAAGGTGTGCTGGCCCGGGGCGACCGGCGTTTGGCCCCCGTGCTAGAGGCCGTTTGGCGGGCAGGGGGCAACCTTGAGGGCTGGAGCGAGCACTTTCGGGCCGAGCGCTGGCAGCAGGCTTTTGCCGCCACGGGCGTAGACCCTGCCTTTTATGCCCACCGCACCCGCAGTTACGAAGAAATTTTGCCCTGGGAACACTTGGATTACGGCATTTCCAAGGCGTTTCTCATAAAAGAGCACCAGCGTGCCCAAGCCCAGGCTATCAGCCGCCCCTGCTTTACCACCTGCGAGGGCTGCGGCGCAAACCGCCTGGCAAAGGAGTGCTGCTCATGATACCAACACGAGTGTTCTATAGTAAAATCGGCCGTGCCAAGTATATTTCTCATTTGGATATGAGCCGTTGCGTAGCCCGGGCGCTGCTGCGTTCGCAGCTGCCGGTGTGGTTTACCGAAGGCTTCAACCCCCATGTATACACCACCTTTGCGCTGCCCCTTTCGCTGGGGGTAGAAAGCTGCTGCGAAAGCTTTGATATGCGCTTGCTGGAGCCACTGGAGCCAGAACAGGTATGCGAACGGCTCAATGCCTGCCTGCCTGAGGGCATAATGGTGCAGCATGTTGCGCCCCCCCTACGCAAACCCGCAGATATTGCCTGGGCGCATTATCGCCTGGTTCTCTTTTACGATAACCGCGAGGCCGCCAGCCTTGCCGAACGCCTGGCTGCCTTTTTGGCCCAGCTGGAAATTTGCGTAGAGAAGAAAACCAAGGCAGGCCAAAGCCTGGTGGATATTAAGCCCAGCCTAGAGGTGTTAGCAAGCGATGCCCAGCCCGGCAGGCTTACGCTTACACTGCGCCTGGCTGCCGGCCTGCAGCACAACATTAACCCTACGCTCTTTATAGAAGCTTTCGGTGCTTTTTTCGGCGCAATGCCCGATTACCAGCAAATTACCCGCCTGCGTATCACCACAGCCGAGGATGAAGACTTTACGTAGGGCTTGTGGTTTATTTTACAAACCCCGCCCGGTATGCGGTTGGGCGTGTGGCAGTAAGGGAATGCCCGCCGGGGGCATTCCCTTACTGCCACACAGCCGCCTTCGGCGGCTATAAAAACCAGGGAGAAATTCCGGCCGGAATTTCTCCCTGGTTTTTATGCCCAACCGCACACTGCGGCGGAATGATTACATTGCCAGAGCTGTTCCTATCGCCAAAAGTATAAATAAAATCCACACGCCAATGGTAATGCCAAAGCAGGCCAAAGCCCGAAAAGCGGCATGCATGTTGGGCCGAGCACTCACCCGCAGGCACAGCAGTGCCCCAACTGCCCCAAGGGCCGCCGGTATCGCACCGCCCAAAGCAACAACAGGAATTAAAGCGCACAATATCACAAATATCCATGCCCACCAGGGCATGCCCTTTAGCCCCGTATATGGCTGTTTGCTGTCTATGTACACACCGTCTACGGCAATGTCGGGCCTGTTGCCCAACAGCACAAACCGGCATTCCTTTCCACCTAAGTCTATAGGCATATCCAGCCCTACAAGTGCCTGCAAGCCCGAAGGCTTTTTTAGCTGCACTTGCTGGCCGTTTACCATAAGCTTGTGCTTGCCCCACCAAATATCCTGCTGGAACTGAACGCTATGGGTGTTTCCCTCCATGTGAATAGACCATTGCCTTGTTGCTGCCATCGCAGATGTCCTCCCAATTATTGTGCTATAGTATATCCATTATAACACAAAACACCCCAGAGACCAACACTTAATAGCCACCCACCACTACCCGCAGGCCATGGCGTTCCAACAGACCTACGGCAGCCTGTATCGCCTGCTCGTTGGGCGGTTCGAGTTCAGCCAAGGTATATTCCAGCCCCAGGCCGGCATACTTGCCGCTGCCATATTGGTGAAAGGGTAGCAAATGCACTTCGTAAAGGCCATTTTCGGCTGCCAGCAGGGCAATGTCGGTAAGGTTGGCTTCACTATCGGTATAGCCCGGCACCAGCGGAATACGGGGTATTACCCGCGCTGCCCTTTGGGCCAGCAGCCGCAGGTTGCTGGCAATACGCTCGGCATTGCCGCCGGTTATTTGGCGGGAAGCCTGGGCGTCTGTTATTTTCAGATCGTACAAAAATAGGTCGATAAAGGGCATTAGGGCTACCAGCGTTTCGGGGGGAATATCTCCGGTGGTTTCGACCGCAATATTGGGCACACACCGGCGCAGTAAAGACAGCAGTTCGAGCAGATATTCCTTGTGTAACAGCGGCTCGCCGCCCGAAAGAGTAATGCCGCCGCCCTCTTCAAACACCAGCGCATCGCGGCAGGCCAGTGCGCAAAGCTCTTGCGGGGTGTAATACTGCCCCATGCGCGAAAGAGCATTGGCGGGGCAATCTTCCGGGGTGCTGGTGCAGGTGTAGCACGAGCTGGCCGAGCAGCGTATGCACAGCTTTTCCCGCCGCAAAATTTCTTGCCCGAGGGCAATGCCCTCGGGGTTAGAACACCAGGGGCAGTGCAGCGGGCAGCCCTTGAAAAAAAGGATGGTGCGAATGCCACCACCGTCGTGCAGTGAAAACCGCTGAATATTAAAGACCAATGGCGCTTGCATGCCAAACTTCCCCCAATTTATAAGCATGTTCTGCCTGTCGCTTTGGCCAAGCGGCAGGCAGGTTTTCTATACAACTAAAGGCCGTGCTCGGTGCGGTTAATAATGTCGTTCTGCGTCTTTTCGTTCAGGTCTACAAACAGTGCCGAATAGCCCGCCACCCGCACCACCAGGTCGCGGTAACGCTCGGGGTGGCGCTGGGCCTCCAGCAGCGTATCGCGCGAGATGATGTTAAACTGGATGTGCATAATTTTATACCGCATAAAGGCTAGCAGGTAGTTCACCAGTTTAGAGGTGCCTACATCGCCCGCCACAGCCGCCGGGTGGAATTTAACATTCAGCAGTGTGCCGTTGCTGGTTTGCAAATTATCCAGCTTGCTCACAGAACGCAGCACTGCCGTGGGGCCTTCGGTATCGCGCCTCACCATGGGTGAAAGCCCGCCGTCGGCCAACTGCTCGGTGGCAAAGCGGCCGTCGGGCGTGGCACCCACCTTTTCGCCCAGCGGCACATTGGCCGAAACAGTGTAGCTGCCGGGGCTGAAAATGCCGCCACGCACATTTTTGTAGCCGGCACAGGCATCGTTATAGCGCGACAGCAGCCGGGCGGCTAGCAGGTCTACGGCGTCGCAGTCGTTTCCGTATTTCTCATACTTTTGCACGCAGCGCTGGCGCAGCACTTCCTGCTCTTGCCAGTTGTTCTGCAATATCTGCACAAAGGCTTCCAGCTCTATGCGCTTCTCTTCAAATACCAGCTGGCGCAGCACCTCAAGCGAATCGGCCAGATTGGGGAAGCCAATGCCTTGCACGCCCGAAAAATTGTACTTTGCGCCCCCCTCGGCCACATCTTTGCCGCGTTCAACGCAGCCATCCATCAGGGTAGAAAGCAGGGGAATGGGTGCCAACTCGCCGTGGGCGGCATCCACAATGTTCGAACCTTCGGCCATAAGCGCCACATTGCGGTCAATTTCCTCTTCCAGAAGCTCCACAAGGCGGTTGAAACTGGTAATCTCTTGCCGGCGCTGACGCAGCACTACCTCCAGCAGCTTGGTGGAGTTAAACATGGCAATGTCATGCAGGCCGTACATTTTGCCCGGCACTGAAATTTCCACACAGCCCACAATGGCGTAATCGCGCGCATCGGGCAGCGAAACGCCTCTGGCCAGCAGCGCCGGTACAATGGCTTCGTCATTGAATATATGTGGCACGCCGGTGCCCAGCTTAATAGTTTCCACCGCCCTAGCAATAAAGGGGCGCGAAAGGGTTTCGTTTATGCGCAGGCCTAAGTTGGGCTGGGGCAAGCGGATATCTTCAAAGGTTTCTAAAATAAGCCGGCTCAGCTCGTTTTCCGCCGAACGCCCTGCAGGGGTAAGGCCACCCAGCATGGTGGTGTAGCCGGTGGGGAAACCGGCAAAATACTTGGCACTTTCAGCGCTGCGTAGCAGCACCACGTCGTTCATTTTTATCCACAGCATGCGCAGGGTGTCTGCAATATCCTCCAGCGGCACACCGGCACGCAGGTCAGCCTCATAAAAGGGCAGCATCCACTGGTCAAAACGGCCCACTGAAATGCTGCTGGCGTTAGATTCCATCTGCAGCGCAATATTCATATACCAAAACAGCTGCACTGCCTCAAAAAAGTTGCGAGGCTTGTGGGTGCGAATATGCCGGCTGGTCTCTAGGATGCGAGTGAGTTCAGCTGCCCGTTCAGGGCGCTGTTCCTGGGCGATCATCTCGGTAAGTAGATTTATGTAGCGGTCTATATGCGTTTTCACCGCGGCAAGGCCTATTGCTGCTGCCTTGTAGAAGTGGGAACCGGGGTTGAAATCGCGGAACATTTCTACCTCTTGCAGCAGGCCGTCTAAGCCATATTGCAGTAAACGTGCAAAATCGGGTATGATATGCCCCTGGCCCTTATCTGTTTGGTTAATGCTAACAATTTTGGCTTCCATGGCAGCCTGCACCGCCGGGCTTAGGCGTGGTGTAATTAAATCTTTCAGGCTACGGCCCGCCCAATAGGGGTAAAGCGTTTCGCGGAAGAAGGCTTTATCGGCATCGGTTACAAAAAAGGGGTCCTGCGGGCGGTTATGCATAGTGTCCAGCTCATCGGCAATCCAATAAGGGCTCATCTCGGGCGAGGCAATGCCGCTGCGGGGCAAAACCGTTCGGTTGCCGGCCAGTGTTTCATGTTCGCGTATAGAAATTTCCATGTTTTCCAGCACATGTGCCAGGGCCTTTGCCCGCCGTACAATGGTGGGCTGCCCCTCGGTTTGTTGCCAGCTTTCGGTGTAGTATTTGGCGCGTTCAAAAGAAACTTCGCGGCGGTGGGAAAGCATTTGCTGTTTGAGTAGCAAATAATGTTCCGTAGACATACCCTCATCCCCTTATGTTAGTATATCCTGATTATACATGAAAATTATTGATTATACAATAGTTTATATTGTTTTATAGTGTTATATCCAAAAACACTTGAAAACAAGAAAGGGTTAGGCTACAATATCTACATATCTACAAAGCAGGCAATTGCCGCTAAGGAGGGAACAAGCATGCTGGCCAAGGAACGTCTAAACCGCATTCGTGAACTGGTGCTGCAAAATGGCAAGGTATATGTAAACGAACTGTGCGAAATGTTTGGCATATCGGAAGATTCTATCCGCAAAGACCTTAAAGTGCTGGAAAACCAGGGAATTATTGAACGCATTTATGGTGGAGCGCTGCGCCGGCAGGGTTCTCCCCAGCCCCTTGGTGTAGCCCATGCCACACAGTTTGTGGAACGTATGCACCAAGATACCGAAAGCAAGAGCCGGATTGCCGAAAAAGCCGTAGCCTTTCTGGAGGAAAACGACACAATTTATCTGGATATTTCTTCGGCCAACGCTGCCATTGCCCAAAAGCTGGCGGCCAGCAGCATGCACCTTACAGTGGTTTCCAATTCTATTCAGGTGCTTAGTGCTCTGGCCTACAACCCGCATATCAAGCTCATTTGCCCGGGTGGTGAATACAACTACACGCTGGGCGGCTTTTCGGGCATGCAGGCCATGCGCTGCCTAGATAAATACTTCTTTGATAAGGCCTTTGTGGGCGTGGTGGGGGTAGACACCAGCACCGGTGCCCTTACGGTGGACGATTGTGACGACGCCGAGATAAAAGCCAAGGTAATTGAATGTTCCCGCCGGGTGTTTTTGCCCTGCCTGGCCCGCAAGCTGGGGCTGCGTAGCAGCTTTAAGTTTGCCGAACTTAGCCAGGTAGATACCGTCATCCTAGAGCAGCTTGCCCCCGAAACTGCCGCCATGCTGGAAGAAATGGGCGTACAGGCGGTATA
>CAYYOY010000052.1:0-9121 GCA_964473265.1 uncultured Oscillospiraceae bacterium | reverse complement strand
AAAAAACAACGCCCCGCCGGAGCGAAGCGTTGCAGTGCAATAGTAAGGATTACTCTTTAGGTATTATAATCTTGCCGGTGCGGAAATCCTCCGCAAAGTCTACCTGCGGCAGTGCAAAGCTTTTCCCGCGTAGATATTCCAAATGTTCTGCGGGGGTAGGGAAGCGGAAGGTAATGCGATGGGCGCACAGTGCCTGGCGGCGCAAGCTGCCATTGTGCTTTGCTTGGCCATATTTGGTGTCGCCCAGCAAGGGGTGGCCTATCCAAGCCAAATGTGCGCGTATTTGATGGGTGCGGCCGGTAAGCAGCTCTATTTCCAGCAACGAAAGGCCACCATGGCTTTCCAGTACTTGATATTTCGTTAATATGGTGAGGGCATTTGGCTGCGGCCGGCTGAAAATTTGCACCTGCTTGGCATTGGTATCCTTGCGAAGATACGCCTTTAGGGTAGCTGTGGGTGGGGTGGGGCAGCCATGCACCAGGCAGAGGTAAAATTTATCCAGTTCGCGCTGTTTTATTTTTTCATTTAGCACTC
Source organism: uncultured Oscillospiraceae bacterium (assembly GCA_964473265.1). Taxonomy (GTDB): domain Bacteria; phylum Bacillota; class Clostridia; order Oscillospirales; family Ruminococcaceae; genus Heteroruminococcus. The sequence continues at coordinate 8,587 of CAYYOY010000052.1, read as the reverse complement.
GTAGAGTAGCGGCATTTTTAGCCGCCAACACCAAGCCGGCGGTATTGCGGTCCAACCGGTTGCACAACGAAGGCACAAACGAGTTTTCCTGTTCAGGGTGGTACTGGCCGGTTTCGTATAGGTAGCGCAGCACACGGTTTATCAGGGTATCGGGTTTGCCGCTTTCATCCTCGTGCACCACCAGGCCGGCAGGCTTGTTTAGTAGCAGCAGGTTTTCATCTTCATACACCACTGCCAGTTGTGCGGGTGCCAGCAAAAATTCCTGTTCGGCGCTTTGGGCGAAGAATTCATCTGAAATATAAAGCTGCAAACAATCGCCCACTGCCAGACGCTGAGCCGCCTCGCAGCGCTTGCCGTTGCACTTCACTCTCTTTAGCCGGATGGATTTATACAAAAGAGCAGATGGCAACGCCGGCAACGCCTTGGAAAGAAATTTATCCAGGCGCTGGCCGGCATCGTTGGTTGTTATAATAAGTTCTCTCATCGTTCGGCAGTCAGGCCAAAATCGGCCTCTAGGGCAGAAAGCGCACTTTCCAGTGTGGAAGCCGCTACCAAAAAGGAAATATCAACTTCTGAAGTGGTTATGAGCACTAGCTCGCAGCCGGCCGAAGCAACCGAAGAAATAGCCGCAGCCGCTACACCGGGCGTGCCGCGCATTTCCTGGCCGAAGAGCTGAATTTTACAGTTGCCGGGTGAAACCAGCGGCTTCATACTGGGGTGACGTTCCTTATAGCTAGAGGCAATTTCCAACACCTGTACAAAATCTGCCCCCGCTACGGTGAAAGAGATGGAAAGCTGGCCGCCAATGGGTGCCGTTTGCGAAATCATGTCAATATCAATATTGGCCTTGGCAAAATCGCTAAAAATTTCAGCAAGCACTGTTGTGCCGGACGGCAGACCATTAAAAGTAATGAGCGAAACTTCCTCGGTAACGTGTATACTGCTTACACCCTTCATTGCATAAACCTCCTGGATTAAACCAAATGGGACATATCGTACAAGCCGGGGGACTGCCCGCACAAAAAGAGCGCCGCATTTACCGAGCCGGTAGCAAACACTTCTTTCGAGGCTGCCGAATGGGAAATTTGCAGCACCTCGCCCTGGCCGGCGAAAATAACATCGTGTTCGCCCACAATGCTGCCGCCCCGCACGGCATGAATGCCAATTTCGTTGCGACCCCGCTTTTGCCGGCGGCTGTGCCGGTCGTATATATATTTGGGCTGTTCGGGCAGAGCGGAGGAAATTACTTCAGCCAGCATCAGCGCCGTTCCGCTGGGGGCGTCTATCTTTTGGTTGTGGTGCTTTTCTATAATTTCAATATCGTAGCTGCCACCCAGCACCCGGGCCGCACGCCGGCAAAGCTCGGCCAGCAAATTTACCCCAAGCGACATATTGGCTGTAAAGAAGACGGGTAGAGTTTTGGACGCCGTTTCAATTTCTCGCACCTGTTCGGACGAAATGCCCGTGGTGGCAACCACTACCGGTAGCTTACGGCCCTTAGCATACTGCAGCAGGGGAGTAAGCGCTGCAGGGTGCGAAAAATCAATAATTACATCTGCCTCCACCTGGCACTGCTCGTAGGTACGGTAAACGGGGAAGCTATCGTAAAGCTCGGCGGCAGGGTCTACCCCCGCGGCAATGGTGCAGTCGCCGCGTTTTTTTACGCTGGCGGCTATCACCCTGCCCATAGTTCCGTTTGCACCCGAAAGAATAATGCGTTTCATTTTACTCTCCTGTGGCAGCTTGCCTGCCGGCCTTCTTACTGAATTTAGGCCAGTAGGCCCAGGTTTTTCATTGCCTTCTCTAAAATGGCCTTGTTGCCGGGAGCCATTTCCACCAGCGGCATGCGGCAGGGCCCGCAGGCAAAGCCCATCAGGTTACAGGCTTGCTTTACAGGAACAGGGTTTACCTCAATGAAAAGAGCGTCAATTAGCTCCAGCAGCTTTAGCGGCAGCTTGCAGCTTTCAGCGGGCTTTCCCGCGAAATAGTGTTCGCAAATATCGTGGGTTTCCTTGGGGCAAACATTGGCCAGCACCGAAATAACGCCCTTACCACCCAGGGCAAGAAGCGGCACAATTTGGTCGTCATTGCCGGAATAGATATGCAGGTTATCGCCGCACAGGCTGGCGGTCTTGGCAATGGCGCTAAAGTTGCCACTTGCTTCCTTGGTGGCCACAATGTTGGGGTGTTTGGAAAGTTCCAGGTATGTTTCGGGGTTAAAGGTCATGCCCGTGCGGGAAGGCACGTTGTATAGAATAACAGGTAGGTCAGTTGCGTCTGCACAGGCGTTAAAATGTGCCACCAACCCTCGTTGCGAGGTTTTATTGTAGTAAGGGGTAACATGCAGCAGTGCATCGGCACCCACACCCTTGGCTTCTTTAGAAAGCCAAACCGCATAGGAGGTATCGTTGCTGCCCACGCCCGCTACCACAGGCACTTTGCCAGCCACATGTTGCACTGTGAAGTCAATTGCCTTTACATGTTCTTCATCGGTAAAGGTAGAGGCTTCACCGGTGGTACCGCAGATGACACTGGCATCGGTTTTGTTTTCCAACTGGAAATCAATCAGCTTGCCAAGCTGCATATAATCAATAGAAAAATCTTCCCGCATTGGGGTAACAATGGCAACGCCGGAACCTGTAAAGATAGTCTTTTTCATGCAGGTCAACCCTTTCTAGCGCAAATTGGGTTTAGTCGAAGTAACCTTTGGCTGCAAATAGCTCGGCCATGAGCACCCCGCCGCCGGCAGCGCCACGCAGCGTGTTGTGCGAAAGGCAAACAAATTTATAATCATACTGGCTATCGGGCCTTAAGCGCCCGATAGAAACCGCCATGCCTTGCTCAAGGTCGCGGCAGAGCTTGGTTTGGGGCATGTTGTCTTCTTCGTAGTAGTGCAAGAACTGCTTGGGTGCAGACGGCAGTTCCAGCTCTTGGGGCAGGCCACGGAAGTTCTTCCAAGCCTGCTTAACTTCTTCCAGGCTGGGTTTATTGGTAAAGCGCATAAAAACGGCAGCCATATGTCCGTCGGAAACCGGCACGCGAATGCATTGCGAGGTAATGGCGGGGGAGGTGGCATTCACAATTTTGCCGTCCTGCATGCTGCCCCAAATTTTCAGCGGTTCCTGCTCGCTCTTTTCTTCTTCGCCACCAATGTAGGGGATGACATTATCCACCATTTCAGGCCAGCTTTCAAAGGTTTTGCCCGCACCCGAAATAGCTTGGTAGGTGCACACAAGCGCCTGCTCCAGCCCGAAGCCCAGCAGGGGCGCAAAGGCCGGCACATAGCTTTGCAGCGAACAGTTCGATTTTACCGCAATAAACCCACGCTTGGTTCCCAAACGCTGGCGCTGGGCCGCTACAATTTCCATGTGCTGCGGGTTAATTTCAGGAATAATCATGGGTACATCCGGTGTAGAGCGGTGGGCAGAATTGTTGGACATGACCGGGCATTCATATTTAGCATACAATTCTTCCAGCGCACGAATTTCGTCCTTCTTCATATCCACGGCACAGAAGATAAAATCTACCTGTTCGGCAATGGCTTTGGCATCCTGCGTGGCGTCCAGCACCGTCATTTCGCCTATGGCAGCAGGAATGGCAGTGGGCATAGCCCAGCGGCTCTCTACAGCTTGGCGATAGGTTTTACCGGCAGAACGGCCCGAAGCCGCCAGTACCTTTACATGAAACCATGGGTGGTTTTCCAGCAGGGCAACAAAACGCTGCCCCACCATGCCGGTTGCGCCTACTATGCCTACGTTATAGTTCTTCATAGAATATTGCTCCTTCGCGGCCAAATTGAAATTGCATGTCTTACTAAAAAAACCGGTTGAAAACCGGCAAAGTATACAATATAATGGTAGATGCTGTTGGGGCGCTGGAAACGCATTTCTGCCGGATAATTTCAGTTCGCCCCTAGATACATATTATCAAACCCTAAAAAATATGTCAAATATTATTTTGCTAAAATAATATTCCAGAGGTAAGAATGAAACGTTCCGATTTTTACTACGACCTGCCCCCCGAGCTAATTGCCCAAACCCCCCTTGCGCAGCGAGATGCTTCCCGCCTGTTGGTGTTAGATAAAGCCAACGGCCAGCTTTCGCATCGCAGCTTTACCGACCTACCCGAGTTGCTAAACCCCGGCGACCTGCTGGTGCTCAATAATTCGCGCGTGCTGCCCGCCCGCCTATATGGCCGCAAGCAGGATACCGGCGCACTGTTGGAAATGGTGTTGCTGGAACAAAAAAACCAAACCCGCTGGGAAGTGCTGGTGCGCCCCGGTAAAAAGGCCAAGCCCGGCACAGTATTTGTGTTTGGTGACGGTTTGCTGGAGGGTGAAATTGTTGAAATTTTAGAAGGCGGCAACCGCCTGGTAGAATTTCACTGGCAGTCCGGCAGTTTTTTCAGCCTGTTGGAGCAGCTGGGCGAAATGCCGCTGCCACCTTATATTACCGAAAAACTACAGGACAAAGAACGTTACCAAACCGTTTACGCTCAGCAGCTGGGTTCGGCTGCAGCGCCCACAGCCGGCCTGCACTTTACCCCGGCACTGCTGCAACGCCTGGAACAGCGCGGCATTGGTATTGCCTATTTAACGCTGCATGTTGGGCTGGGCACTTTCCGGCCGGTAAAGGCCGACGACATTGCCGACCACAAGATGCATGCCGAACACTTTGCCTTTCCACAGGAAACTGCCGAGGCTATTGCCCAAACCAAGGCACGGGGTGGGCGTGTGGTTGCGGTGGGTACCACCAGCTGCCGCACGCTGGAAAGCCTGGGGAGCACCGGCATACAGGCTGCGGCCGAAGGGTATACCGATATTTTTATCTATCCCGGCTATGAGTTTTCTGTAATTGACGGTTTGCTCACCAACTTTCATCTGCCTGAAAGCACACTGATTATGCTGGTGAGCGCACTGGCCGGCAGGGAAGTAGTACTACAGGCCTACCACACCGCCGTAGAACAGCGCTACCGCTTTTTTAGCTTTGGCGACGCCATGCTTATTTTATAATAAGGGAGTAGAACATGTTTACATTACTGCAACAGGAGAGCGCCGCCCGCCGAGGCCGGCTGGATACACCCCACGGCAGCCTGCAAACTCCCGCTTTTATGAATGTAGCTACAGCCGCTGCCATTAAGGGTGGTATCTCTGCCTGTGAACTGCCCGACCTGGGCTGCCAGCTTATGCTCTGCAACACCTACCACCTGCATTTGCGTCCCGGCGAAGGGGTAGTCAAACGTATGGGTGGTTTGCAGGGCTTTACGGGCTGGCGGGGGCCTACCCTTACCGATTCGGGGGGCTTTCAAGTGTTTTCGCTGGCACAGCTTCGGAAAATTCGTGAAGAAGGGGTGTATTTCAGCTCGCATGTGGACGGCCGTAAAATTTTTATGGGGCCGGAAGAGAGCATGCGCATACAATCTTCGCTAGGGTCTACCATTGCTATGGCCTTTGATGAATGCATAGAAAACCCTGCCCCCTACGATTACACCAAAAACAGCATTGCCCGCACCACCCGCTGGTTGGCTCGCTGCAAGGCCGAAATGCAGCGCCTTAACGCCTTGCCCGATACACTCAACCCGCAGCAGCTGCTTTTTGGTATTAATCAGGGCTCTATCTACCACGATCTACGCATAGAGCACATGCGCGAAATTGCGGCCATGGAGCTGGACGGCTATGCCATAGGCGGGCTGGCGGTGGGCGAAACCGCCCAAGAGATGTATAGCGTTATTGAGGCAGTGGAGCCCCATATGCCCAAGCATAAGCCCCGCTACCTTATGGGCGTGGGCAAACCGATTAATATTTTGGAAGCAGTGCGCCGCGGGGTAGATATCTTTGACTGCGTTATGCCCAGCCGCAACGCCCGCCACGGCCATCTTTTTACCCATGAGGGCGTACGTAATATTATGAATGCCAAATATGAAACCGATGACCGGCCCATTGAGGAAGGCTGCGGTTGCTCCACCTGCCGCAGCCACAGCCGCGCCTATTTGCGTCACCTATTTAAAGCAGGGGAAATGCTGGGGCAGCGGCTGGCGGTTATTCACAACCTATATTTTTATAACCATCTGCTGCAGAGTATCCGCAACGCGCTGGATGCCGGGGAATTTGAAGCCCTTTACCATAGCCTAGCCCCAGTGTTGGACCAACGCATATAAAAGCAGTATAGAGTTGGGTAGGTTTGTCCAAATAAATACTGCAAAAGCATTGCATGCCGGCCCATAAAGCGCTATAATAGCAGTATTGTACAAAACTTAGGAGGTGCATCCTGTGACCCTTGTTACCCTTTCCACTGCCAACCCGGCCACCGACCTGAATGCCATGCTTCTTAACTTCGGCCTGCCGGTGCTGCTCATTTTGTTCTTTTACCTTTTCTTCATCCGTCCCCAGAAAAAGCGCGATAAAGAAACCGCTCTTATGCGCTCTAAAATTGAAGTAGGGGACGAAATTATTACCATTGGTGGCATTATTGGCCGCGTTGTTTCGCTGCGAGATGAAACCCTGGTAATTGAAACCGGCAGCGACCGCAGCAAGATCCGCATAGCTCGCTGGGCCATTCAGCAGAACAACACCGCCAAGGGCGTAGACTAAACCTTGGCGGATGGGCATAATTTACCGCCCCGCGGAATAAATATTACTGGCCTTGCTCTGGGAAAAACAAAACCGCGTGTGCCGAGCAAGCCTGAATAATGTGCGGGGTGAACATCCATGAAGCCGAATGATTATCAGCAGCTTACCAGTTACCAAAAATACTTAAAGCCGGTTGCCATAGCCGTGTTTACCGGGGCGGCCGTTTCGGGTGTGCTGCTGGTGCTGGCAGCAATGGGGATTACCATGGCGGGCCTGCCGCAATCGCTGGTGGAACCGCTGGCAGTGGCTGCCGCCATTTTGGGGGCTTTTGTCTGCGGCTTTGCCTGCGCCAAGCTGCTGCGGCATAAACTGCTGCTGTTTGGGGCACTGGCCGGCTTTGTGTTGTTTTTATTGTTTGCCTTTGTAAACCTTACCATTAGCGGTGCGGGCTTTGGCCTTTTGGGGCTTTTGCGCATTGCACTGTTGCTGCCGGCTTCTATGATAGGCTCGGTAGTAGGCGGCAACCAGCGTAAAAAGCGCAGAGTATAAGGCTTGCAACTGCTGCCGCCCTGTGGTAGAATATTGTAGAAATTTAGAAAAGAGGACACACATATGACTTACATTAAAACTCTTGGCAATGCCAAGCTTAAGCAAAGCGCCACAAAGGGTGGCTGCGGAGAATGCCAGGCTTCCTGCCAGTCGGCCTGCAAAACCTCTTGCACAGTTGCCAACCAGAAGTGCGAAAATAAAACCCGCAACGTATAACCCTATACAAAACAGAACAAGGGGCAGGTGAAAGCCTGCCCCCTATGTTTTATTAAGGAGCTGCAGAGAAAATGAAGCTGGGCTTTTTGGGCGGCGGTAACATGGCAGGTGCTATTGTGGGCGGGCTGTTGCGCACCGGCCACTTGGCACCCCACGAGCTTGCCGTATGCGACCTAGACGAGCAAAAACGATTGCAGTATGCACAGCAGGGCATTGCCACCTTTACAGATGCGATTGAGCTGGCCGGCAGTTGCCGCTTCTTGGTGCTGGCTGTAAAACCGCAGAATTGCGCAGAGGTTTTGGGGCAAATTGCACCACACTTAACCCCCGAAAGCGTGGTTATTTCTATAGCTGCAGGCATTTCGGCTAGCTTTATTAAGGCTGCCGTGGGTTTTGATGTAAAAACCGTGCTGGCTATGCCCAACACGCCGCTGCTCATTGGCCAGGGTGCAACAGCGATAAGTTGCACGCCCCCCACCACACCCGAAGAACTTGCCTTTGCCAAAAATATTTTTGCCTGCGCAGGCCATGTGGAGGAGATCGCCCCGGAATGCATGCGCGAAGTAATTCCGCTCAACGGCAGCAGCCCCGCTTTTATATACGAGTTTTGCAGGCTGTTTGTAGAGCAGGGGGTAGCATTGGGCTTCAGCCCCGAGGTTGCCAACCGGCTATTTTGCCACAGCCTGATAGGCGCAGCACAAATGATGCTGCAAAGCGGTAAAAGCCATAGAGAACTTATTGATATGGTGTGCTCACCGGGTGGCACCACCCGCAAAGGCATGGACGCTTTGGAAGCCGCCGGCCTTGCCCGGGCAGTGGATGAATGTACCAAGGCAACAGTGCAGCGCGCCTACGAGCTGGGGCAGTAACTTACTTTATAATAAAGGACTAGAAAACAATGTCGTATACTAAGCGGATGATTCACCTGCTGTTTGGTTTGCTTCTTTACGGGCTTGGCTGCTATTTGAATATACAGGCCAATATTGGTCTTGCCCCATGGGAATCGTTAAGTGTTGGGCTTAGCCTGCTCACAAACATTTCGGTAGGCAACGTTGTAATATTATCGGGTTTGGTTATATTGCTTATAGACTTCTTTCTGGGAGAAAAAATTGGGCTGGGCACCATTTTGAACACCATGTTAATTGGCACATTTATGGATATGTTTGCGGCAATGAAGCTGGTGCCTGTAATAACAAATTTTTGGCTTGGTGTTGCACTGCTTTTCCTGGGCCAGGTTCTTATTTGTTTTGCAAT
>CAYYOY010000051.1:0-9157 GCA_964473265.1 uncultured Oscillospiraceae bacterium | reverse complement strand
AACCCAGACAAACAGAGTCAGAGTCTGTCGTGCTACCATTACACAATCGGGCAGTGTTTTGTCGGTTAGCTTAGTTATTATAGCTTATAAATACTAGAGTGTCAATAGTTTGTCCGGTAATTTGCGCATATTTCACGCTTGCAGCAAGCAAGAAAATATTTATAAAAACAGGCTGCAAGAAGCGGCCTGTTTCGCTATAAAACTGCCATTAAATTGCATACTAACCTTAAAGGAGCTGGTATGCAAATGTGCAAATATAAACGGCTTGTAGCCTGCTTTGCCATGGGTGCGGCGGCATATAGCCTTTTAGAAATTGTTTGGCGGCGTAAAACCCATTGGAGCATGGCACTGGCAGGCGCAACCTGCTTTACACTGCTGTGCGCCCTAAATGCCCGGCTGCACAAAAAACCGCTGTGGCTGCGCTGCCTGGCGGGCAGTGCCATCATTTCCTGTGTAGAGTTTCTTACCGGCTGCATTGTCAACCTGGCGCTGGGCTGGAATGTTTGGAATTATTCCAAGCAGCGCCTGCACCTGCTGGGGCAAATCTGCCCACTGTATAGCTGCCTGTGGTTCTTACTGTGCATTCCGGTAAATGCGTTGACACGCCTTGTGGCACCCAAGGGGCTTTTTCGGTGACGCAGCGACACACAGAATTTCCAGTATGCTACAATTTTTATAAAATGCCTACCGGCAGCCAGGTATTGTATGACAAAGCAGAAATTTTTCTGCAGCCGCCCCTTTTCCGGCACACTGCCCAAATCGTGCGGCGGAAATTTTCCCTCCTCACACTTGCATTACCTACCGTTTGGTGATACAATATGTAGTACTTAACGCCATGATATTACACAATATCATGTAAAAACGGAGGACGACCATGAATTTAGGCAAAAACGCCAGAACGGTGCTGGAAAAGCGCTACCTGGTAAAGGACGAGCAGGGCAGGCCGGCCGAACGCCCCGAGGATATGTTCCGCAGGGTGGCCCAAACCATAGCGGCGGGCGACGCGCACTTCGACGAAACGGCAGATATTGCCGCCACGGCAGAGCGCTTTTACCAAGTAATGACAGAGCTCGATTTCCTGCCCAATTCCCCCACGCTTATGAACGCGGGGCGCGACCTGGGCCAGCTTTCGGCCTGCTTTGTGCTGCCTATAGAGGATAGCATGGAAGGCATTTTTGAAAGCATTAAGCAGGCGGCGCTCATTCATAAATCGGGCGGGGGCACGGGTTTTGCCTTTTCGCGTCTGCGCCAAAAGGGTGCTTCGGTGCGCAGCACGGGTGGCGTGGCCTCCGGCCCCGTTAGCTTTATGCGTGTATTCAACATGGCTACCGAAGCCGTAAAGCAGGGCGGCACCCGCCGCGGTGCCAATATGGGCATTCTGCGTATCGACCACCCCGATATCTTGGAATTTATCGATTGTAAAAAGAACAATGCCGATATTACCAACTTCAACATTTCGGTGGGCATTACCGAAGCCTTTATGGAAGCTGTGCTGGCCGACCAAAGCTACGAGCTTATCGACCCCAAAACCCGCCAGGTAGTAGGCACCCTGGAAGCCAAGGTGGTGTTCGATACCATTGTGGAATCGGCCTGGCGCAACGGCGAGCCCGGCATTGTATTTTTAGATAGGCTCAACCGCGACAATGTTGTGCCCAGCCAGGGAGCAATAGAATCGACCAACCCTTGTGGCGAACAGCCCCTGCTGCCGTATGAATCGTGCAATTTGGGTTCTATTAACCTGGCACACATGCTGAAAAAGACCTCCAAGGGCTGGCAGCCCGATTACGATAAGCTGGGCAAAACGGTGGATACCGCCGTGCACTTCCTAGATAACGTAATAGAAGTAAACCGTTACCCCATACCCGAAATTGGCGAGGTTACCCGCAAAACCCGCAAAATTGGCCTGGGTGTAATGGGCTATGCCGATATGCTGCTGTACATGGGCCTGGGCTACAACAGCGAAGAGGCTGTGGCGCTGGCCGGCAAGCTTATGCAGTTTGTTACCGAGCGGGCGCGCAAGGCCTCGCAGGCGCTGGCCGAAAAGCGCGGCCCCTTCCCGTTGTTCCACGAAAGCATTTATAAAGACGGCCCCGCCCTGCGCAATGCCACCGTTACCACTATAGCCCCCACCGGCACGCTTTCTATTCTTGCGGGCTGTTCTTCGGGCGTAGAGCCTGTGTTTGCCTATGTGTATATTCGCAATGTAATGGACAATACTGAAATGCTGGAAGTTAGCCCCGTGTTGGAAGAAATACTGCGCGCCCGCGGGCTTTACAGCGAAGCGCTTATGCGCCGCATTGCCCAGGAAGGCACGCTGGCCCACATAGACGAGCTGCCCGAAGACATTCGCCGGGTGTTTGTTTGCTCGCACGATATTTCGCCCCAGTACCACATCCGCACACAAGCGGCCTTCCAAGAGTATACTGACAATGCCGTATCCAAAACCGTAAACTTCTCGAAGGAGGCTACGGTGGAAGAAGTGCGCGAGGTTTATCTGCTGGCCTACGAGCTGGGCTGTAAAGGCGTAACCATTTACCGCGACGGCAGCCGCGAAGGCCAGGTGCTCAACATTGGCACCGCCAAAGAGCAACCGGCCACCGAAAGCCTAGATATCGCCCCGGTGGTTGTGCGCCCCCGCCCCCGCCCCGAGCTTACCTTTGGCATGACAGAGCGCAGCAAAATTGGCTGCGGCAACCTGTACATCACTGTAAATTACGACCACAACGGCATCTGCGAAGTGTTTACCTCCACCGGCAAGGCGGGCGGCTGCCCCAGCCAGTCTGAAGCGACGGCGCGTTTGGCTTCCATTGCGCTGCGTTCGGGTGTAAGCGTAGACGAAATTCTCGACCAGCTCAAGGGCATCCGCTGCCCCTCTACCATCCGCCAGGCCGGCATGAAGTGCACTTCTTGCCCCGACGCCATTGCACGGGTAGTGAAAAAGGCCGACGACTACATTAAAAGTATGAACGCCCAGCAGAAGATGCGCGAAACCTCGCAGATGTCCGGCGGCCAACAGCCCGTTGCCATGCCACGCTACTGCGCCCATTGCGGCGGCAAGCTGGCCCTGCAAGAAGGCTGCATGGTGTGTGTAAACTGCGGCATTTCCAACTGCGAACCCGTTCCTGCCGCCTATTCCCCCGGTAAAGAAGGCGAAGCCCAGCATGGGTGCCCCGAATGTTCCAGCATGCTGGAGCACGAAGGCGGCTGCGTTACCTGCCGTTCCTGCGGCTACTCTAAGTGTAGCTAATGGGGTAAGGGTTGCGTGGGCACAGCCCCGGCTGCCGAAAGTTTGAGAGGTATTATTATGGCAAGAGTTGCAGTATTTTTAGACGGAGCAAACTTCTTTTTTATGCAGCGCGACGGCCTGCGCTGGTTCGCAGACCCCAAGAAGATTTTGGCCTACCTCCAACGGTATGGGGAAGTTACCGACGCATACTATTACATTGGCCAGGACGCACCCCCCGGCTTCGGCCAGCAAAACTACCTGGACGCACTGCCCAATATGGGATATTCGGTAGTATCTAAGCCTATTAAAACCATCTTCGATGCCAACACCGGCTACACAAAGCAAAAAGCCAACCTGGATGTTGAAATTGTGCTGGATATGTTCAACACCATTGATAATTACGATCTGGCCGTGCTCATAAGCGGCGACGGAGATTTCGAACGCCCCCTGCAGCTGTTGAAATCGCGCGGTAAACAATTCAAGGTGCTTTCCACCAATTCCTTTGTGGCGCGCGAAATTAAAAACGTAGCGGGCATGCACTATATCGATTTTAACGATATCCGCGGCTATGTGGAAAAAGAGCAAACCCACCGCGATACTCCCGCCAACTTATAGTTATTTAACATCCTGCCAGCCGGCAAAACCGGCAAAAGCCGCCGGGTGCAATCCTTTTGGAATGCATCCGGCGGCTTTGTAGTTTGTAAGCGGGGTTAAACCTCTTGCTGCGGTGGGGGCTGTTCGTCGGGCATGTCATCTTCGGTGGGGGGCGGGGGTAGCTCTGGTGGCTGTTCGGCCTGCAGTTCTTCGGCAAGGCGTTCCATTTGTTCTTCCTGCTGCTTCTGGCGCGCCACCATGCGCCCGGTGGTAAAGAACACGCCGGCCAGCAGGGCATAGGCCAGAACAAAAGCCAGGGTAAAGGCAAGGTAATAGTCTATGTGCAAATAGTAGCGCAGTATGGCTACCAGCGCATAGAGCGGCACATACAACATAAGCATACCCAGCACCCCAAAAGGCGCCAGCGCTTCTATGGCAAAGGTAATGGAAAAATAGCTTGTCCAGTAGAGCACCAGGCCCGCCAGCCAGTAGCCCAGCGCAAAATAACCAAAGAACCGGTTGCCCCGGCGCAGTGCGCTAGATACCTGCCAGCACCAAAGGCCCACGAAGGCAAAGGTAGCCAGCAAGCCTAGGCTGCTAACGCCGCCGCCTTCCAAAGCCGAAATAAAATTGAGCAAGTTGGCAATTGCTGTATATAGCAATATAGCCAACATCGAAAAAATGGGGTTAGAACGCTTTTGTGTCATAGCGGTTCTCCTTTACAGTTGCATATACATAGCCCTGCGGCAAGGTTACATTAGTTGGGCCGCTCACCCACCGAAGCCAGTAGCCGCTCCACCTGCGCCTGCAAAAGCGGCAGGCCCTCTAGCGTGGGGTTGGCGGCCAGCAGCTCGGCTGCTGCCTGCTGTGCCTGGGCCACCAGGCGGGTATCGTCGGCCAAGCTGGCTACTTTTAGCTCGGGCAGACCGTGCTGGCGTACACCCAGAAAATCCCCCGGGCCGCGCAGTTGTAGGTCCTCTTCGGCTATGCGGAAGCCGTCGGTTGTGGCGCAGAGCATGTCCAGCCGGCGCAGGCTGGTTTCCGATTTTGCATCTGAAACCAAAATGCAGTAAGAGAGCTGCTTGCCGCGCCCCACCCGCCCACGCAACTGGTGCAGCTGGCTAAGGCCAAAGCGTTCGGCATTTTCCACCAGCATAATTACAGCTTGGGGTACGTCTAAGCCTACCTCTACCACCGTGGTGGAAACCAGCAGCTGAATTTCGCCCGCGGCAAAGGCCGCCATGCAGCTTTCTTTTTGCTTTGCCGAAAGCTTGCCGTGCAGCAGCCCCAGCCGGTAGCCGGCAAAGCTGCCTTCGGCCAGGCGGGTGGCATATTCTTCGGCGGCGGCCAAAGGCAGCTCGGCACCTTCTTCTTGGGCGATAAGCGGGCAAACAATATAAGCCTGCCGCCCGGCATCCAGGTGTTTCTTTATAAAAGTATAGGCCCTTTGCCGTTTATCTGAACCGATACGGTAGGTTTCTACCGGGGTACGGCCGGGGGGCAGCTCGTCTATTACAGAAATATCCAGCTCACCGTATATCATAAGCGCCAGCGTGCGGGGAATGGGCGTGGCCGACATGACCAGTGTATGTACACCCTCGCCCTTTTGGCCCAGCAGCATGCGCTGGGTTACGCCAAAGCGGTGCTGTTCATCGGTTACTACCAGCGCAAGGTTGGAAAAGGCAACATCTTCGGTGAGCAGCGCGTGGGTGCCCACCAGTAGGTCTATGCTGCCCATGGCGGCAGCCTGCTTTATTTTGCGTTTGGCGGCGGCTGTCATAGAGCCGGTAAGCAGCCCCACCCGCAGGCCAAAGCTTTCTAACAGGGGAGATAAACTTTGCAAATGCTGCTTGGCCAATATTTCGGTTGGGGCCATAATAGCAGCCTGGCAGCCATTGCGAGCACAAAGCCAGGCACAGGCGGCGGCCACCAGCGTTTTGCCCGAGCCAACGTCCCCCTGCACCAGGCGGTTCATGGGGCGGTGGGTGGCAAGGTCGTCAAAGGCTTGTGCAATTGCCCTGCGCTGTGCCTGGGTGGGTGCAAAGGGCAGGGCGGCATAAAAGCTTTCAATATCGTAGGTCTGCAGGGCTGGGGCGGTTGCAGTAATGCGCCCCTCGCGTAGCCGGTGCATGGCAAGGGTGAGCACCAGCAGCTCTTCAAAGGCCAGCCGACGCTTGGCCGTTTCGGCCTGCGGCAGGCTTTGGGGGCTGTGCAGGCTGCGTATAGCCGTGTTGCGGTCTGGCAGCTCGTAGCGGCTGCAAAGCTCTGCCGGCAGCGGTTCGGGCAGGCTGCCCACCTTTTGCAGGGCGTTTTGCACCAGCGTGGATAGCAGGCGCGAGGTAATGCCGGCTGTCTGCGGGTATACCGGCACAAGCCCGGCCTGCGAAACATCGAACACCTGCGGTGAAGCCATTTCGCGCCGTAGCAGCGAGCCTTCCATGCGGCCGTAGAAAATATAGCTTTTGCCGGGCTGCAGTGCCTGTGCCAAATATTTTGTATTAAAGAAAACAAGCTCTAGGTTGCCGGTTTCGTCCCGGGCCCAGGTCTTGTATAAAACCATGTTGCCCCGCAGCCGTTGTTCCTGCGGGGGGGCGGTAACCTCGCCGCACACGGCACACACCTGCCCGGCCGGGGCGGCGGCTATGCTGTAGGGCTGCGAAAGGTCTAGGTAGCTGCGGGGAATGTGCAGCAGTAAATCTTCTAAGGTATGAATGCCCAGCTTGCCCAGCAGGGCAGCACGGCGCTGCCCCACACCCTTAAGGTATTGCAGATTGCTTTGCATGCATGTCACCTCGCAGGTTGGCTGGGCTAGGGCTTTTGGGGTGCGTCCAGCCGCAGCTCTTCATAAAGGGCCAGCATTTCACGCTCCACCTGGTTAAAGGGCAGCTGGATGAGCTCTAGCTTGGCGTGCAAAATGGGGGGCACCCCCTCTAGACGCACATTTTTCAGCACAATAAACTCGTGGTAGAGCAGGCAATCGTCCACTTCGGCCACCTGGTCTACCTCTTGCGCCGTAAGGGGGTAAAGGCCGAAACGTTTATAAACGGCGGCCGAAAGTTTGGCTTCAATGGTGCGATACTGCGGCAAATGCTTCTTTACCGGGCGGGTAATGTCTGAAAGATACGATTCCGAGCCGTCGTGCAGCAGGCAGGCCAGCTGCACCCGCCGGCTGTACCCCCGCGCCATGGCCTCTTTGGCACAGTTTACGCTGTGCTGCCCCACCGAATAGAAAAAGTGGGTGTGGCCGTTGGCACGGGTCATGTACGCTTGCGAATGGGCAATATCGAGTATGTCAATATCTTCGCAGACAGGTTCCATG
This sequence comes from uncultured Oscillospiraceae bacterium, assembly GCA_964473265.1. Classification (GTDB taxonomy): domain Bacteria; phylum Bacillota; class Clostridia; order Oscillospirales; family Ruminococcaceae; genus Heteroruminococcus. The sequence goes on along the minus strand of CAYYOY010000051.1, from coordinate 2,018 downwards.
GGTGTAAATTTTTTACCGGTGTAGGTAATGATATAATCTCTCGTATGAATGGCCCCTTGCATTGTAAAATTACCCTTAATGGTAGAGCGCCGAAAGGGCACCGGCCAGCTGTGCGCCAATACGGGCGTTGTTGTATACCAGCTCTAGGTTGGCCTGCAGGCTTTCGCCGCCGGTAAGCTCTTTTACTTTAGCCAGCAGGAAGGGGGTGGTTTCCTTGCCCTTAATGCCATTTTGCACACATTCCAACAGCGCGGCGGTAATGGCGGCATCTATTTGGCCTTTTTCCAGTGCAAATTCTTGCGGGATAGGGTTAGCAACCACTACACCGCCCGAAAGGCCCATATCCCACTTAGATTTTACCATGCGGGCAAGCACGTTGAGGTCGTCTATTTGAAAATCGCAGCTATAGCCGCTCTTGCGGGTGTAAAAAGCGGGGAAATCTTTAGTGCCTATGCCGGCTACCGGCACGCCCATGGTTTCAAGATATTCCAGCGTAAGGCCAATATCTAAAATCGATTTTGCACCTGCGCACACCACTGCCACATTGGTTTTGGCAAGCTCTTGCAGGTCGGCAGAAATATCAAAGCTGGTTTGTGCGCCGCGGTGCACGCCGCCAATGCCACCGGTAACAAACACCTTAATGCCGGCCATGGCCGCCACAATCATGGTAGATGCCACAGTGGTAGCGCCGGTTAAGCCCTTGGCAACCACATAGGCAAGGTCGCGCCGGCTGGTTTTCATTACTTCGGGGCTGTTGGCCAGCAGTTCCAGTTCGTCGGCTTCCAAGCCGGCCTTGAGCCGGCCGTTGATAACGGCAATTGTGGCCGGCACCGCACCGTTATCGCGCACAATTTGTTCCACCTTGCGGGCCATTTCCACATTCTGGGGGTAGGGCATGCCGTGCGAAATAATGGTAGATTCAAGGGCCACCACAGGTTGGAAATGCTCCAGGGCGTCCTTTACCTCGGGCTTTATATCCAGGTAATTGAGTGTAATCATAACAAAGCTGCCTCCTTAATTAAAATGTTCTCGGTAATGTTTGGGTTTACGGTAGTGGGGCTGGAAAGCGCCAACCGCGCCGCCGCGCAGCCCACACGTAGGGTTTGCTGCAGCGAAAGGCCGCAGACATGGCTGTAAATTAGGCCGGCCATAAGGGCGTCGCCCGCACCGTTGGCACTGGCTATGCAAACAGGCGGCGGTTGCAGCTCGCCTTCCCCCAGACTGCCGCAGAGCAGTAGGCCTTCGTCGCCCAGGCTAATGGCCACGTTGGCTACCCCGGCCTCCCGCAGCCGCCGGGCTGCCACCCATGCGTCCTGTTTGTTTTCCACCGGCATGCCGGCCAGCAGCGCCGCCTCCTTGCGGTTGGGCTTAAGGGTATGTATATGGCCAAGGGCAGGTGCCAGGCGGGGTGCCTTAGCGGTGGAAACACAATCGGCAAAGATGGGTATGTGCCCAAATTCGCGGGCCAGGTAGGCAATGGTTTCCTCCTGCAGGTTGGCGTCGCAGAAAATAGCCTGGCAATCTTCCAGCTGGGCTTTGCATGCGGCCAGATATTCCGGCGTTATCCGGCCTACAATGTCCATTGCTGAAAGGGCACAGAGCATATCGCCGCTTTCATCGTTAATGGAAAGATACACCGAGGTCGCGTCTTCGCAGTGCAGCACGGGCGAAACATCTACCCCCAGCCCGGCACAGCTTTGCAGCAGCTGCTGGCCGTTGGCATCGCACCCCACTGCCGTGAACAGGCGGGTGTGCACCCCCATGCGCGCCAGGTTTTCGCACACATTGCGCCCCACGCCACCCGGCGAATATACCACCCGGCCGGGGGTAGAATCGCGCAGGGTGGGTTTTATGCTTGGCAGCCCGGTAATATCCATATTGGCGCCACCCACCACTGCCACTATGCCGCTGCCGGCCGTCAGGCCCATGTGTAACCCTCCAAACAAATTGAACTGCTGCTTTTATTCTGCCACGCAATCAAAAATAAAAACATACTATCCTATGAAAAAGCTCCATAA
>CAYYOY010000050.1:0-9337 GCA_964473265.1 uncultured Oscillospiraceae bacterium | reverse complement strand
TTGCACCCTGCACAAAGCTGCCGTCCCGATATTCCAGTGCCACCGAAAGGCCGTCTATCTTGGCTTCTACCACATACTCGGGCTGCTGCACGGCCTCTCGCACACGTTTATCAAATTCCCATAGGCCATTTTCGTCAAATACATCCTGTAAAGAACCTAACTTTACAGGATGTTGCACGGGGGCAAAGGTATTTTCTGCCGTTCCTCCCACGCGTGCCGTAGGGCTGTTGGGGCTGCGCAATTCCGGGAATTGTTCCTCAAGCTCTATAAGCCGGTGTAGCAGTTGATCATAGGCAAAATCGTCTATCTCTGGGTTGTTCAATATATAGTAGCAATGGTTGTGGTGCTCCAGCTGGCGGGTAAGCTCTTGCACCTGCCTTGTAGCTTCTTGCTTGTCCATGCCCAAGCTCCTTTAACGGCTGCCGGAAGGCAGCCGCAATTATATTTGCTATTGCTAAGTAGAATAGGCCGGCCTAGCTTGCTGCACCAGGCAAAATCGGGCAGTTTACCGGGTGTTACAGACACCACATTTTATAGGCGGCGAGGCTGGCTCCCCATCATCTGACGGTATGTTCCTTAAAGACGTATTGGTTATAGTATAGCACATTTCCACTGCAATTAACAACTGCCTATGCTGCAAAATTGCAGTCTATTCCGGCGGGTCATCCTGCAAAAAGCCGTAGCTTAAAAACTTATCTACCGGGTCGGTAGTGCCGCTTTGAATTTGTGTGTAGGCATTGGGTACATTGCCCACTATTACCGTTTCCGCTAGGCTTACGCTGGTTTCTACCAGCGTGTTTACAGAACAACCGGGTATAATGCCGGTAACAGTGGTGGAAATATGCAGACGTATCTGGTGGTGGGTTTGGTTGATGCCGGCGGCTTCGAAAACATTGCTTACATCGCTTATAACTGCCCCTACAGGGAGGATCTTAAAATCAATACTGGGGCCGCGTCCGGAAAAATACTGGCTGCCAAGCAGCGTTCCGATCGGCAGGCGTATCTCCTGTTCCTGCACCTGCTGTAGCCGGTCGGACACTGCGTTGGTAATGCTGGCGCGTAGACGGTTTATGCCGGCAATATCGGCCTGCACAGAAGTAATATCGCCGGTATCGTTTTTGGTAATGCACACCAGCGAAGCATAGGTAATTTGCTCTTCCGCCAGCTGCTGTGCAATGGCATCGTTAATAGCGCGAGTAGCAAGAGTTTGCGCCTGTGCGGCGGCGGCAGTTTGCATAATGGGCCTCAGTTGTAAATCGAGGCAGACAGCCACCAGCAGCGAAGTCAACAGCGCCACTGCCAATTGGAACGGGGTAAAAAGGCCCCTATGCTTCACTCTTCTTTTAGTTCTGCGCATGCTGCCACCTCCGGCAAATGAAATGCTTTATACATCTGCCGGTGCTTTACTGCTTTTAAGAGGTTTTTTAATAGTACACACTATTATTATATTGCCCAGCTGTTAAATTGTTCCTTTTTAAGATAAAAGCTTGCAAAACCACCGGTGGGCAGTGAAATACTGCACAGAAACTGCTGCTCTCACCCCCTACCCCTGTACGGCATAAACTGTGGGTAAGCCAAAAACTGCGATGAGAGGAGCGTTTTCATTGGATATGAATAATATGGTGCGTCAAATTGAATTAGAAAGCCGGTTGGAAACCACTGTGGAAGTGCAGGAGCGCGAAACCGAAGTGGGTCTGGCCGGCATTATGGGGCGCGGCAAATATGGCGGGGCCATGTGCTCGCTGGCCTACCCCGAGGTTTCCTGCTGCGGGCGCAACCTGCGTTGTGCCGACATGATTAGCCGTGTGTATGCCGGCAACGTAAGTGAGCTTACCGCCGTCTGCCAGTATATGTACGGGCACTTTGTGCTGAAAAGCCGCTACCCCGAACTTTCGGAAGCACTTAGTTACATAGCAAAGGTTGAAATGCGCCACCTGGATATTCTGGCAGAGCTTATCTGTGCCTTGGGTGGCAACCCGCGGTATGCCGAAAACTGGGGACCCAACCGCATATACTGGAATGGTTGCATGGTGGATTATTCCCGTACACCACGCATGATATTGCTGTGCAATATTGATGCCGAACGCAAAGCCATTGCCGATTACCGGCGGCTTATCTGTAACATTCCCGACGAGAATGTAAAGGCCGTGCTCAAACGCATTGTAATGGACGAGGAGCGGCATATTGAAATTTTAAGTAAGTTTCTTAAGGTGTACAGCCAGCCAAGCGATTGTGGCGGCTACGAAATGGGCCGCCGGCGCTATTAACCCCTGGGGCAAGAAAGCCCCGTTCAGCAAAACTGCAGCGAGCTGCAACTTTGCTGAACGGGGCTTTGCTTATTGAAACTGCAAACTTGCCGTTTAGGAGCAAAAGGCCAGTGCGCGCTCGGCTGCCGTTGCAGCGTCGGGCGTATAGCAATCGGCACCGATAGAATCGCAGAACAGCTGGGTAATCGGCGCGCCGCCTACCATAACCTTTACCTTGCTTTCCAGGCCCTTTTGCTTTACAAGCTCCACTACGTTCTTCATTTCGTTCATGGTGGTGGTAAGTAGTGCGGAACAGGCAATTACGTTGGCGTTGTTTTGTTCGGCGCCCTCTACAAACTGCTCGGGCGAAACATTTACCCCAAGGTCAACTACCTTTAGACCCTTGCCTTCCATCATCATTTTCACCAGATTTTTGCCAATGTCGTGCAGGTCGCCCTTTACGGTGCCCAGCACAACGGTGCCCTTTTCTTCCACGCCGGCGCTCACCAGGTGGGGCTTCAAAATTTCCATGCCGGCATTCATTGCACGTGCGGTAATGAGCACTTCGGGCACAAAAACCTCGTTGTTCTTGAACTTTTCACCCACAATGCCCATGGCAGAAAGCAGGCCGCCTTCTAAAATTTCACCCGGTGCAATGCCCTCGTCCAGTGCCTGCTGCACAAGCTCTTTCACCTTAGGGGCCCTTCCTTGCTGCATGGTGGTGCTAATTTCGTTTAAAATACTCATTTAGTGCTCTCCTCCATCTTGCTTGATAATGCCTCTATTTTCCCTAAACCTGCCGGGAGAAACCCCCACAAGCTTTTTGAAAACTTTTGTGAAATAGCTTTGGTCATCAAAACCTACCAGCATGGCAATATCCAAAATATCAATGCCTTCGGTAAGCAGTAGCTGCTTGCTTTTATCCACCCGCATGGTGTTTACATAGTTGGTAAAGGTGCAGCCCATTTCTTCTTTAAATATTTTGCTTAAATACGACTTGCTTAAATATACCTCGCCAGCTACGTCTTCCAGCGTTATCTTCTCGCTTAAATGCTGGCGAATGTATGCAAGCACCTTATACATTACGTCTACATGCTTTACTTCGCCAAAATCGAACACGTAGCTTACAAAGCGGTGCATAATACGGGTAAGCCATTCGCTTAGTTCAGCCAGGCTGTGGAAGTGCTGCACCTCTTTCATGTAGCCGTTATTATGCCAAAAAACCTTGTCAATATCTGCCCCGCCTTCAATGCAGGCGCGCGAAAGCAGTACAATCAGCTCGGTTACACGTGCTTTAATAACTTCGAATTCTGCCCCCGAGGCAAAATAGATATGCCCCAACAGGCGGTTGAGCAGCTCTTGCGAGCCCGATTTATCGCCCCGTGCAATTAACTGCATAAGCTCGCGCTCGTAGGCAATGGGGTAAATGCTTTCCTCGCTTTGGCGCATTTCCTGGCTTAGGTCGTAAAGCAGGTTGTGCAAATTAAGCAGTTCACGGTCGGCATCGGCCCGCTGCAAGGCATCTTCCCCGGCCAGGTAACCGGCCAGCATGGTGAGCACCTCGGCAATATGGTTTACCCGCCCGGTGCTCATGCGGGGCGGCAGGCTTTCGGCAGGCAAGTGGCCCAGATCTAGGTCAATATCCTCTGGGTCGTTCATAAGTACGGGGCCGGCCACCAAATAGCTTTGAAAGTGGGCACCTGCCTGCCCCAAAGAGGCGGCAATAAAAATTAAGCCCAATGGGCAGTAGTAAATGTACCTTCCACCCCAGCGGTCAGATTCATAGCAACCATATAAATGCGTTTTATCGCAGTGGCAGGTTACCCCGTGCAGCGGACAAGCCTTGCTGCAAAAGCCGGGCAGTTCCCCGCCCAAGCTGGTAAAAAGGCAACAGGAACATTGCAGCGCACCGCCAATGTGAGTAACACTTTCTTGCGAAACATGCCGGCTCATGCTGCATTCCTCCCTTCCATTGTACCGCCTTTGCCCGCGGCGTATTATAATTTTTTATTTATTTTTTGTAAAATATTACGCTTCTTGCAGGGTAGCCAAAGGCTCGCAGCCCAGCTTGCTACCATCGTAGGTTGCTATGGTTTTGCTGCCGGGAGGGCAAATGAGAAAATCATCGTCCTGCCAGTTGCGGTTGAGCAGCTTTTCCAGCATGGTGTTATCCCCTTCCAGCCGGTGGAAGCTCCAGCCAAAGTGCTGGGCAGCCTGGCGGGTGTAGGCTTCGTATTGTTCATTGGGCATGGTGGGCGAGGCGATGTACCCGCAGCTTTTATATTTTGTCACCCAGCCCAGCTCGTTTTCCAGCAGGAAATCGGCATTTTCTTCACCATATAGCTCGGCGTAATCTTGCCTGCGGCGTTGGTAGGAAGCCTGCGAGGGGGTAAGCGAGGTTTCTATCCAGCCGGGATTATACCAAAAAACGCCCTCCAGTGCTTCAAAGGCTTCCAGGTAGCGCTGCTGCGAACCCAAAAAGAGGGCAATGCAATCGTCACATTTGGGCACAATAAGCGGCAGACGGCGGTTTTCCAGCCCCACCGTGCCATTGGAGCAAAGGCCGTAGCCCAGCACAATAGCGTCGAATGTGCGGTAGTGCTGGTAGGGTGCCAGGGTATCATTAAAGGCTTCAATTTCATCTATTTTGGCTTGAATGGCGCGGCGAAGCTTTTCCGGTGTATCGTGCAGCCCCTGCTCTAACCAGAATACACGCGAAACCTGTCCCGCCCGCGCGCAAACGCTGCCCAGCTCGCGGTGCAGCACATGGCAGGCAATTACAGCTATTGGCATAGCGGTTACCTCCTTGCAACATCTAACACTATTTTACTAAATATTCAAATAATTTTATAGTACTTTCTTTAAATTTCTATTACTATAAAATTATCCAATACAAAAAGGGGTGGAAGCTTGCACCAGCTTACCATTGTGCAGAACGGAAAAACGCTGGTTCGCGAATTTACCGAACCACTGCTGCTTTCCCAAGCCATACAGGAATGTAGTCTGGCGCTTTCCATGCCTTGCGGCGGCAACCATTCCTGCGGTAAATGCCGCGTAATGCTACAAGGTGGCTCGCCCAACCCGCCCTCGCCTCAGGAAGCGCGGCTGCTTACACCCCAAGAATTGCAAAGCGGGTTGCGTCTGGCTTGTTTTACCAGTGTTGCACAATCTGCCCGGGTAGAGCTGCCCTCTAGCCGGGGGGAGCACATTGCCTCCGGCGGCCAAATGCCGGCCTTTACCTCTGCTTCTCCCTTTACCGGCCCACTGGGTGCGGCTATAGATATTGGCACCACCACGGTGGTGGTATACCTTTACGAGCTTGCCACTGCCCGTCTGCTGGCAACCTGTGCCGCCCACAACCGCCAGGCGGCCTATGGCGCGGATGTGCTTTCGCGCATCACCTTTGCCTGTGGGGGCGGGCAGCAGGAAATTGGCCAGGTAATTTGCAGCCAACTGGCACAAATGCTGGCCGAATGCCTAGAGCAGGCCGGTAGGCCTTTGCAAGAGCTTACCGCCTGTGTAATAACCGGCAACACCACCATGCTGCACCTGCTTGCCGGGCTGGATACCGCCGGCATTGCCGTTGCCCCCTTTACACCCACCAGCCTGTTTGGCTGTTTTGTGCCCGAACTCGCAGCTAGGCTTGGCCTTGCACCTCAGGCACAAATTTACTTACCCAGCTGTGCCGGTGCCTATGTGGGTGGCGACATTACCTGCGCGTTATTAGCGGCTGAGCTGCCTCAGGCAGACGGCTGCACTCTGTTGGTGGATATTGGCACCAATGGCGAAATGGTGCTGGCCAAGGACGGCCAATTACTGGCCTGTTCCACTGCTGCCGGCCCTGCCTTTGAGGGTGCGGGTATTCGCATGGGCATGCCGGCCGCACGGGGGGCGGTATCTGCCGCCTGGGTAGAAGGCAATGCCATCCGCTGGCAAACCATTGAGAACGCACCCGCTATAGGCATTTGTGGTTCCGGCCTGCTAGACCTTGCCGCCGCCGCCCGGCAGCTGGAGCTGCTGGACGAAACCGGCCGCCTTCAGCCAGATGCACCCGGCCTTCAGGCCTTTATAACTCAAATAGAAAACGCCCCCGCCCTTTGCCTGCCCGGCACACCGGTGGTGGTTACCCAGGCAGATATCCGCCAGCTGCAGCTGGCCAAGGCAGCCATTGCCGCAGGCATAGATACACTTATAGAGCATGCCAGAACTACGCCGGAGGCACTTTCGCAGCTTTATCTTGCCGGAGGCTTCGGTAGTTACTTAAATATTGCCAGCGCGGGTGCTATTGGGCTGTTGCCCAAGGCGCTGTGCGACAAAACCACCGTTTTAGGCAACGCGGCCGGCAGCGGTGCTTCGCTGGCACTGCTTTCCAGCCCCCACTTTGAACAGGCCGGCCGCCTTGGTGGGCATATGCAGGAGCTTTCGCTTTCCGAAAGCCCTACCTTCATGGAGCATTATATTGAAAATATGTTATTTTAACGAAGGAGGCCTTCCCCATGACAGGCAAACAACTCATTTTTGATGCCTTTGCAGGCAAGCAAACGCAGCGCACACCCTGGGTGCCCTTTGTAGGCTGCCACGCAGCCAAGCTTATTGGCGTTACCGCCGAGGAGTTCTTTCAATCGGCCGACCTCATTGTAAAGGGCGTTTCGGAATCGATTAAACGCTACCGGCCCGACGGAATTCCCGCCCTTTTCGATTTGCAGCTGGAGGCTGAAGCCATGGGCTGTGCCCTGCAATGGGCCAAGGAAAACCCTCCCTCGGTAGCCAGCCACCCGCTGGAAGAAGGCAAAAAGCTGGCCGATCTCAAGGTGCCTACCGCGCAGGATGCACGCATTCCGCTGGTAATGGAGGCCACCCGGCGCATTCGTGAAGCCCACCCCGACATTGCCCTCTACGGCCTAATTACCGGCCCCTTTACCCTGGCGCTGCACCTGATGGGCACAGAAATCTTTTTTGAAATGATAGACAACCCGGAAAACATGCACAAGCTCATGGCCTTTTGTGAAAGCGTATGCATGACCATGGCAGACCTTTACATGCAGGCCGGTTGCGATATTATTGCATTGGTAGACCCCATGACCAGCCAAATTTCGCCTGCTAATTTTGCCGAGTTTGTTTCGCCCTATGCCACCCGCGTATTTGAGCACATTAAGGCAGCCGGTAAGCTTTCCAGCTTCTTTGTTTGCGGCAATGCCAAGGCCAACATTGAAGAAATGTGCAAGTGCAAGCCCGATAATGTTTCCATTGATGAAAACATTCCGTTGGATTATGTCCGTGGCATTTGCGAAAACTATGGTATATCCTTCGGCGGCAACATTAAGCTTACGCTCACCATGCTGTTCGGTACGCCGGTAGATAACATAAACGATGCTCAGAACTGCTGTGCCATCGGCGGCGATAAGGGCTTTATTCTAGCCCCCGGTTGTGATATTCCCTTTGCCGTGCCGGAAAAGAACATTGAAGCAGTAGCCAGCTTTGTGCATGGCGAGGTTGCAGAATTCTTTGAAAGCAGCAACGTGTTGGATAATGTCTACTACGAACTGCCCGATTATGCCAACGAAAAGAAGGTTATTATCGACGTTATTACATTGGATAGCGCCAGCTGTGCGCCCTGCCAGTATATGATGGCCGCCGTTGCCAATGCCTGCGAGGGCCTGGAAGACAAGGTTACCTATATTGAACATAAGGTTAAGGATAAAGAATCGGTTGTATGCATGCTGAAGCTGGGGGTTTCTAATATTCCCACCATCTGCATTGACGGTGAAATCCGCTTTATCTCCATCATTCCCGACGTACCCTCGCTGCGAAAAGAAATTGTGGACGCCTGCGCCAAGAAGGGGCTGTAACACGTGGAGGTTACGCTGGTCTGCCTGAAATACCCCTGTTCTGCCTGCCTAATTGTGCAAAACCTAATGAGAGAAATTTTGCCCAAGGTTTGCACGCCCCGCGGCATTACCCACAAGGAAATTGTGCTGGATGACCCGCGTCTGATATACACAGTTGAGGGTGCAGAGGTAGAAAAATTCCCCATGCTGCTGCTGGACGGTGAGCAGGTTACCGCAGGCAACCTGCTGCATGCCCGCCAGCTGGCCGCCATGCTGGAAGAGCGCTGGCCAACCCACTAAAAACCACTGCCCTGCCGCGTAAGCGCGTGGCAGGGCAGCCATATAAGGCATATTTATCTGTAGGTTTTGAAAGGAAGAACGCACCATGGTTAAGCTTATTGTTGTTGCCGGTTTTTTAGGGGCAGGCAAAACCAGTGCCATTGCCCACCTGGGCAAGTTGCTGCTCTCGCAAGGCAAGCGTGTGGGCATTGTAACCAACGACCAAGGCAAGCAACTGGTAGATACCGCTTTTTTAGATAGCGAAGGCCTGCCGGTGTTTGAAGTAACCAATGGCTGCTTTTGCTGCAACTTTGATGAATTTACCCGCAAGCTGCAAAGCCTCTACCGCAGCGAAATGCCAGATGTTATTCTGGCCGAACCGGTGGGCAGCTGCACCGACCTCATTGCCACCATCTTTAAGCCTATAATGAATATGTATACCCAGCAGTTTGAGCTGGCTCCCCTTTCGGTGCTGGCCGACCCTAAACGCCTGCGCCGCCTTATGCAGCAAGAAGGTGGCGGTTTTTCCAACGAGGTAAACTATTTGTTTGAAAAACAGCTTACCGAAGCGGATGTTATTTTGCTAAACAAGTGCGATACTCTTTCCCCCGCAGAGCAAGAGGAGCTTGTGCAATTTTTGGCGCGACGCTTTCCCTGGGCCCAACAACGGGCCATATCTGCCCGTGAAGGCCTAGGCCTTACCGAGTGGCTACAGGCAGTTTATAGCGGCCAGGCAGTGGAAAAACCTTCGCTGGAAATTGATTACGACCTTTATGCAAAGGCTGAGGCGGCGCTGGGTTGGCTAAACAGCTTTACTACCCTTACTTGCCAAGATGCAACAGATTTCAACCCCCTTCTGGAAGAGCTGGTGGCTGAAATTACCGCCGCTTGCAGCCGCCAAAACGGGGAAATTGCCCACCTAAAAGCCTATGCCGTTTCGGGCACCGATTTTGCCAAGCTTGGTGTTACCAGCAATAGCGACTT
>CAYYOY010000049.1:0-9374 GCA_964473265.1 uncultured Oscillospiraceae bacterium | reverse complement strand
AGCGAGATAGACCGTGCCTTTGATGCCACTACCAATAACCCCAGTGCCTACCCCAATGAAAAAATGATAGCCGGCGCCTACCAGGGCTCGCTTATTTTAATGGTGTTGCAGCGGGCAGCAGCCGACGGCCTGTTTACCCCCCAATGCGCTGCAAGGCTGCAGGCTACCACCCGGCTTTCGCTGCGCGAGGTAGATGAATTCTGCGAAAACCCCCACAGCAGCAGCCCGCTGGGCCTGTGCGCCGAAGATAACAGCGACCGCCAGATACTCTACTACCTGATAGACCAAAACTACGAGCGTGCGGCAAAGCTGGTGGCAATCTGCTTCGAGGCTATTTTGTTGCACACCGGCTTTGGGGCCGACCCCACGCGTCCCGCTTGTATCTGCGCCGAAGGGACAACCTTCTATAAATCGGTTCTCTTCCGTGGCAAGCTCGATTATTATATCCGCGAGCGGCTGGAAAAAGCCCACCGCCGGTATGTACAGTTTGTAAAGGCCGAAAGCGCTACCCTTACCGGCACCGCCGTGGCTGCACTGCTGAACTAGCAGAAACAGCACATTATAAAGCCCCGCCTCTGGCGGGGCTTTCGCATACACATACCATATAGTAGGTAAGTTTGCAGTGCCCCGGCTTTTTTTACTATTGCAAGAGCCTACACCCGGCCCGCTGTGCTAGACGAGGGCTACTCTTTTATGCTACACTGGAATAAAAGTGCGACAACGCCTGGAGGAGTGCCTTATGCCATGGCTCATTTACATTCTGGTGCCTATTGCGGTAAGCGTTGCTTTGTACGCAATGAAGCGCGATGCTGCTAAAAAAGAGAGCACAATGAACCCCCAGTGCTTTACCGTACGTCAGCCCCGTCTAGCGGTGTGGGTAGGCATTTGCTGCATGCTACTGTTCGGGGGCTTTATGGTGCTTATGAGCATCTTTCCCAACGAAACGGCGGTAGGGTGGGTATATGCGCTTTTTGCAGCCTTTACCCTGCTGGGGCTGTTTTTGGTGGTGTACGCCCTGCGTTGGGGAATTGAGGTGGATAGCAATAGCCTGCGCTATACCCCACTTTTCGGCAGCCAAAAGCAGGTATCGCTTTCCCAAATTGAACGTGTAGTGCAATTTAACCAGGGCATAAAGGTATATGCCGGCGGACATAGGCTGTTTACGGTGGAATATAACTGCATTGGTTACGGTCTGCTTTGCCAAAGGCTGGCGGCGCTGGGGCTACTTGCCGCGTAGCCATCAAACAGCCGGAAAGGAACCAGTATGCAGCTGCTGCAACAACTAGAGGCCTACCTCCCCGCAAACCCACAGGAAACGCAGGATAAACGGGTGCTGCTTCAATATTATAAAGCCTACCCGCACAATATTTTATTGCGAGAAAATGAAATTGCCCACATAACCAGTTCGGGCTTTATCATGAACCACACGCTGGATAAAGTGCTGCTGGTGCACCACAACATTATGAAAGCATGGGCCTGGAGCGGCGGCCATGCCGATGGTTACGCCGACCTACTGGCCGTGGCCCTGCGCGAAGCCCGGGAAGAAACGGGTGTAGAGCGGGTGTACCCCTTGTTTGAAGAAATTGCCGCGCTGGATATTCTCACCGTGCCGGGCCACTGGAAAAACGGGCGGTATGTAAACGCCCACCTGCACCTTTCGGTGGGGTATATTCTGGTGTGCGACGAAAGCCAGGCCCTACGGGCATGCCCAGGTGAAAACAGTGGGGTGGCCTGGTTCCCGGTAGAATATTTTACCCTCGAAAACTTTAACGAGGGCGATGTATATTTGTATAATAAGCTCATAGACCGTGCCAAACTACATGGCCCATGCCGCCATATTCAAGGCTAACGCAACGGCAGCTCTTGCAATTACGCAAGAGCTGCCGCATTTTAAACCGCACACAGTGCAACACATGGGAGGATGTTTTATCTTATTCGTCGGCTACAGCCAGGGCGCTGAGCACAGCATTGGTGATGGTAACGCCGGCAGCAACTGTAACAAGGCTACCGGTGGAAAGCGCTACAGTGTAGGTGTAGATGCCGGGGGCCAGGTCGCTATCAAAGAACTGGAAGCTGAAGGATTCGGAGCTTAGCGCAGCGGCAGTAAAGGCAAAGGTGTAGGTGCCGCCAACAGGTACGGAGGTGCCGCACTCGTTAGAGCGCAAAATTTGGAAGTTCAGGGTTGCAACAGCGCCTACGGGCAGGTTGATAACGCCCGAGAAGTTTAACAGTACATCGCTTTCGCACATGCACCGGGTATCAATGGTAGTAGAAACAACGGTAAGGGGGGCGGTAAGGGGGGTGGTTATGATGGGCAGGGGGCCAAGGCCGCCTGTAGAAGCGTTCATTGTAATGCAGCGTTCACATTTGCCGCAGCAGCACTTGGGGCGGCAGCAGTCGTCGCGGTCACGGCCGCGTTCACCAAAGCTGGAGCGCTGGTTTAAAGGGAAACGATCGTCACAGCAGATCATGAGAATTGGTCAACCTCTCTTTCAGATTAGAGCCGGTCTACTCTGCGGCTGACCTTTATAGCAGGGAAGGCGAGCAGACCGTCCCTCGATATATTATATGCTTGGGTGTTACAAAGCGTTCTTTTCAAAACCTCCGAGGTCCGACCGGAAAATTTTACGCAATACGCATGTAAATTACCCCAGCTTTTTTTGAAAACCTATTTTCTTGCAACCCATTTAATGCTATAGTATATTTGAGAAAACATGCCGCTGTCCCGGGTTGGCGGCATTCCCGCAAGACCGGAAATTTTGGCCCGCCATCGGCCGCAAGGGTGGTGCCAGGCGGGCAGTACCCGCCCGTGCAGGCAAGGAGCCGCTATGCAGCCTATTCGTTGGATAAAAAACCAAACCACACCCGTGCAAAGCTGCTGGACACAACGCTTTGACCGCCAGCAAATTACCCTGGCACACACGTTGCATAAAAGCTTTCCGCAGTATACCCTAACGCCGCTGGCCGGCCTGCAGGGGCTTGCAAAGCGCCTGGGGCTGGGGGGCGTATATGTAAAAGATGAATCGCAGCGGTTTGGGCTGAATTCCTTTAAGGTGCTGGGCAGCTCGTTTGCCATGGCAAGCTACATAGCCCAAAAGCTGGGCCGCAACGTGGCCGAGCTTAGTTGCCAGGTGCTCACCTCGCCCGAGCTGCGGGAAGAATTTGGCCAGGCAACTTTTTTTACAGCTACCGACGGCAACCACGGCCGGGCGGTGGCCTGGGCAGCCGCCCAGCTGGGACAAAAGGCTGTGGTGCTCATGCCCAAAGGCTCTTCTCCGGCCCGCTTTGAGAATATCCGTAAAGAGGGCGCAGAGGTAAGCATCCAAGAGGCCAACTACGACGAATGTGTGCGCATGGCCGCCGCATTGGCCGCCGAGGCCAAAAACGGCGTGGTGGTACAAGATACCGCCTGGCCCGGCTACGAAGATATTCCACTATGGATTATGCAGGGCTACGCCGGTATGGCGCTGGAAGCCCAGCAGCAGCTGGAGGCACTAGGAACCCCCAACCCCACACACCTCTTCATTCAGGCGGGGGTGGGCTCTATGGCGGGTGCGGCAGCGGGCTATTTTGCCGCTATGTTCCCCCAAAGCTGCCCGGTAACGGTGGTAATGGAGCCTGAAACGGCCGATTGCTTCTACCGTTCAGCCAGCCGGGCCGAGGGCGATATTCAAATGGTAGGCGGCGATATGCCCACTATTATGGCCGGCCTGGCCTGCGGGGAACCCAACCCCATTGCTTGGGATATTCTGCGCAGCCATGCCAGCTACTTTACCGCCTGCCCCGATTGGGTTACGGCCAAGGGCATGCGCACGCTTGCAGCGCCGCTGCCGGGCGACCCAAGGGTAATTTCGGGTGAATCGGGCGCTGTGGGGGTAGGCCTGCTTGCTTCTATTATGGAAGACGAAAGC
The DNA here is from genome assembly GCA_964473265.1 of uncultured Oscillospiraceae bacterium. GTDB lineage: Bacteria > Bacillota > Clostridia > Oscillospirales > Ruminococcaceae > Heteroruminococcus. The sequence goes on along the minus strand of CAYYOY010000049.1, from coordinate 5,463 downwards.
TATGCCGATCTGCGTGGCACACTGGGGCTGGACGAAAGCTCGGTGGTACTGATATTCTCTACCGAAGGCGATACCGACCCCGAGCACTACCGCCGCATTGTGTGGGACGGCAAATACCCCTCTTGCAGTTAACAGCCGTTGTATATTCCACCAAACTTTACATAGGAGGCACCCGAGATGGATTTTGCAAAGATAAACCAGGCTGCCGAAGCCTGCTGCCCGCAGATGACTAAATTCCTGCGCGAGCTTATTGCTATTCCCGGCGAAAGCTGCGGCGAGGAAGGGGTTATCCGTCGTATTGCCGAGGAGATGAAGGCCGTAGGCTTCGACAAGGTGGAAATTGACGGTATGGGTAACCTGCTGGGAAGCATGGGCAATGGCCCCAGGCTCATTGCCTTTGACGCACACATAGATACCGTGGGCATTGGCCAGCGCAGCAACTGGCAGTTCGACCCCTACGAGGGCTACGAAAACGAAACCGAAATTGGTGGCCGCGGCGCTTCCGACCAGCTGGGCGGCATTGTTTCGGCCGTGTACGGTGCCAAGCTGATGCGCGAGCTGGGCCTATTAAACGAGCAGTTCACCGTGCTGGTTACCGCCACTGTGCAGGAAGAAGACTGCGACGGCCTATGCTGGCAGTATATTATTGAAGAAGGCGGCATTCGCCCTGAATTTGTGGTAATTACCGAACCTACCGACGGCAATATCTACCGTGGCCAGCGCGGGCGCATGGAGATCCGCATAGAGGTAAAGGGGGTTTCCTGCCACGGTTCCGCGCCCGAGCGTGGCGATAATGCCATATACAAAATGGCCGATATTATTCAGGAGGTACGCCAGTTGGCAAACCAGCTGGGTGACGACCCCTTCTTAGGCAAAGGTAGCCTTACGGTATCCGAAAGCTTCTACAGCTCGCCTTCGCGCTGCGCCGTGGCCGATATGGCTGCTATTTCTATCGACCGCCGGCTTACTCAGAGCGAAACCCACGAGCTTGCTCTGCGGCAGCTGCGTGCGCTGCCCGCAGTACAAAAGCATGGCGCGGAGGTAACAATGTACACCTATGAGCGCCCCAGTTGGACAGGGCTTGTTTACCCCACCGAATGCTTTTTCCCCACCTGGGTTATTCCCGAAGACCACCCCGCCACCCAGGCAGTAGTAAGCGCCTACACCGGCCTGTATGGCCAGCCCAAGGTGGATAAATGGACCTTTTCTACCAACGGTGTGTCTATTATGGGGCGCTATGGCATTCCTTGCGTAGGCTTTGGCCCCGGCAAAGAGCGCGAGGCCCATGCCCCCAACGAAAAAACCTGGAAGGCCGACCTGGTGCGTTGCGCCGCTGTATACGCCGCCATTCCCACAGAGTACTGCAAATAAAGCGGCGCAGGCTGCCGCCTAAACCTATTATAGAATGGAGTAATACATATGGATACCTTAAAACCTCTTTTGAATAGACTGGAAAGCCTAAACACCGCCGCCATGCACCGCAACGATTTTCTGCTCACCTGGGAAAAAACCCAGGATGAGCTGGAGGCTGTTTTCACGGTGGCCGATGCACTGCGCACCCTTCGTGAAAATAACCGCTCTACCCGCATTTTTGATAGCGGCCTGGCCGTTTCGCTCTTCCGCGATAATTCCACCCGCACCCGCTTCAGCTTTGCTTCGGCCTGCAACCTGCTGGGCCTTACCGTGCAAGATTTAGACGAAGGCAAAAGCCAGATAGCCCATGGTGAAACCGTGCGCGAAACCGCCAACATGGTTTCGTTTATGGCCGATGTAATAGGCATTCGAGACGATATGTACATAGGCAAGGGCAACACCTATATGCGCCAGGTTGCCCAGGCGGTGGAAGAGGGCTATAAAGAAGGTGTGCTGGAACAGCGCCCCACGCTGGTAAACCTGCAGTGCGATATCGACCACCCTACCCAAACCATGTCCGACATGCTGCACCTTATCCACGAATTTGGAGGGCTGGAAAACCTTAAGGGCAAGAAAATTGCCATGACCTGGGCCTATTCGCCCTCTTACGGCAAGCCCCTTTCGGTGCCGCAGGGGGTTATCGGCCTTATGACCCGCATGGGCATGGAGGTTGTGCTGGCGCACCCAGAAGGGTATGAGGTAATGTCGGAAGTAGAGCAGGTGGCAGCCCGGCAGGCTAAAGCCTCGGGCGGTAGCTTTACCAAAACCAACAGCATGGCCAAAGCCTTTGCCGGGGCCGATATTGTCTACCCCAAAAGCTGGGCACCTTTTGCAGCCATGCAGCAGCGCACCGAGCTTTATGGTGCCGGCGACCATGCCGGTATTCAGGCATTGGAAAAACAGCTGTTGGCTCAAAACGCCAAACATACTGCTTGGGAATGCACCGAAGAGCTCATGAAAACCACCAAGGCCGGCAAGGCTCTTTACCTACACTGCCTGCCTGCCGACATTTCAGGCGTAAGCTGCAAGCAGGGTGAGGTTGCCGCCAGCGTGTTCGACCGCTACCGCAAGCCCCTTTATAAGCAAGCCGGCTACAAGCCCTATGTAATTGCCGCCATGCTGCTGCTCAGCCAGGCAAGCCAGCCCGCCAAGCTGCTGGGCGAGCTTTGGCAAAAGGCTGTTCCTCGCGCCAACACTTTTTAGATAGCCCATAGATTTTTGGGAAATATTGTGGTACAATATCGCTAAACATCTATGCATCCCACCAACGACAGGAGAAAGTCATGATAGCTCTTTCGTGGAATTCGCAATTTGAAAGCGGCATTCAGCCCATTGATAAGCAGCATAAAGAACTGTTTGAAAAGCTCAACATCTTCTACCACAAGGCTACCTCCAAGGCACACTGGGAGGACGCTCTGCTTATGCTGGAGTTCCTTTCAGGCTATGTGCTGGAGCACTTTCAAATGGAAGAAGCTTTTATGCATAATTCCGGCTACCCTATGCTGCCAGCCCACCGTGCCATGCACGAGAGCATGATTTTCGCCGTAAAGCGTTATATAACACTTGTGGCGGCCGAACGGGATGATAAAAGCAAGATACTGCAGGAAGTTGCCGAATTCACCGGCAACTGGCTGCGCCAGCATGTTGCGCAGGAGGATGCGCAGTTCTTTCAGTTTTATAACCGCCAACCCTGTGTAATTGATAGTAAATATATTGGCGGCCGGTGCGAGCTAATGTCGTTGGAAAATAAGTTGCTGGGCTTTGGTACTATTGCCGCCGCGCAGGACGACACCATGCATCTTACCGGTGAACAAGGCCTGTTGCCTCGCCTGCAGCAAGGTGCCTATGTAAAGCTAAGCCTGGTAAACGCGCCGGAAGATTTCCGCGCATGGATAGGGCGGGTAGCATCTTCCCAGGGCGAAGCGCTGCAGCTCGATAGCCTCTATGCCCTTACCGAGCACGACAGGCGTGCTTTTTTCCGCCTAAAAACCTCTATTCCCGCTACGCTGCACCAAGCCGGCCAGCACCCTGCGCAGGTAACGGTGGAAAATTTAAGCCTGAACGGTTTGCTGTTTTCTGGCACGCAGCCCTGCTCTTTGTGCGAACATATTGAGTTGGAATTCATTCTGCTGGAAGCGCCAATTTCTCTGGCGTGTACGGTCTGCCGCGAAATTGCTGCTCCCGGCCAGCCCTACCAGTATGGTTGCCGCTTTGAAACGTTCGATAAAGCTAAGGAAGATTTGCTCTTTAAGTTTTTTGTAAAGCATCAAAAGGAACATTTGGGTGACTATAGAAGATAGTAGGCTCTAGGCAGCATTGCATTTTACTGAAGGGGTGTAAAAGAAATGAGAGAGGCAAACAAGCAGGAAATTTTGCTGGAATCTGGCACAAATGAAATTGAGATAATGGAGTTTACCATTGCCGGCAACCTTTTTGGCATTAACGTGGCCAAGGTGCGCGAAATTATGATGCCTGCACCCGTAAAGCCCATGCCCCACGCCCACGAGGCGGTGGAAGGGATTTTCAAGCCGCGCGATATGGTCATAACGGTTATCGACCTGCCTAAATACCTTGGCCTGCCGGGTACGGCAGAAGGGGAACGCAATCTCTTTATTGTCACCAACTTCAACCAAATTTTTATTGCTTTCCGGGTGCACACCGTGGTGGGCATTGACCGTATTTCGTGGGAAAACATTCAAAAGCCCGATAAAACTATTTACGGTGGTAGCGACGGCATTGCCACCGGCCTTGCCGAATGCGAAAATAGGCTGATTACCATTCTCGATTTCGAGAAAATCGTAGCCGAAATTTCGCCCGAAACCAGCATTAAGCTGGCCGAAATTGATAAGCTTGGCGTGCGTTCGCGCAATGAGAGCCCCATTGTAATGGCCGAAGATTCTATTCTGCTTTCTAAAATGATTATTGAAGCCCTGCACAAGGCCGGCTATAGCAATGTAACCCAGTTCGATAACGGCCGCGAGGCTTGGAATTATCTGCAAGGCTTGGCCGAAGACCCCGACCTGGATGAGAAGGTCGCCTGTATTATTACCGATATTGAAATGCCCCAAATGGATGGCCACCACTTTACCAAACTTGTTAAAGATAATGCCAAACTCAAGCACCTGCCGGTAATTATTTTCTCTTCGCTTATCAATGAAGAAATGTATGTAAAAGGCCGCGAGGTGGGGGCAGACGAACAGCTTTCCAAGCCCGAAATTGGCCACTTGGTGGCTGTAATTGACCACCTGCTGGAAAAGAACGCTAAAAACAGACAAAAGGCTTAAAAGAACAGGCGCAAAACAAATGCGCCGGCTTGCCGGCGCGTTTTGTTTTGCGTTTTAATTATAAGCCAATCAAAGAAGATGCATTAAAGGTCGTCGGCGTCCTGTACCGGTACGCCACCGTCTATAGGCTTGCCTGTGTAGCTGCCGAAGGGGTCATTCTTATCGGCAGGAGGAATTAAATTGCTCATGAGTATGCGCATTTCGGCCTGTTTGCGTTTATCAGCCTCGGGCATGGTGGGCTGCTTGTTTTTATCCATAACCTGCCCCTCCTAGCTTTGTTGGTTTTGAAAGCGCTGCAAGCACTGGGCAATTTTCTGGGCATCGGCCTGTTCCACCGTGTACCAGCCGCGTTTTTGCACCTCTGAAAAAAGCTCGTGCTGAATTTGGTGTTCCTCGCTAAGAATGTTCATCATCTCGGCCATAAGCGCGGGCGAAACGCATTCGTTGGCAAAGGTGTTATAGTTGTCGGTGGCAAATTTTTGAGAGGCCAGCGCGACGGTCATCATTTCTTTGTCGCCAAAGTTTGTGTTGGGTGCGTTCATTATGGCTTCCTCCTTAGCTCAGCTGGCTCATCAGGCGTGTGTAGTGGTTTTGGTGTTTGGCAGCAATTTGTTCGCACTTGGTTTTCAGCTGCGGGTCGCTGCTTTGCTGGGCATACATTTTGTACTTTTAAATAAGGTTATGATCCATACTAATCTGGTCTTCAATGGCTGTCAACTCTTTTGCAGAAAGATTAGGCAGAACATCATCGCTCCTTGTTCTGAGG
>CAYYOY010000048.1:0-9384 GCA_964473265.1 uncultured Oscillospiraceae bacterium | reverse complement strand
AATCCGGCAGGATTTTCACCATACCTTTGCAGCCGCCGCAGGCGGCTATGAAGCGGGCAAGGCAAACCCCCTGCGGGGGTTTGCCTTGCCCGCTTCATGCAGAATGCACACCGCCGCCCGTCTTGGCAACGGTAAAATTCACAAACTAAAACACAAACTCAAACTCGGGGCTGGCCTCTTCAAAGCTTGCTTTATCGCTGGTAAGGCTAAACACCTGCCTGCCCTGCCACACGAGTGTAAAACGCAAGCTGCTACACAGGCTTTCGCCCACGGCGCGGTTCATGCTGCCCCTGCGCGGGGCGGCCAACTGCTGGGGTTTATGTGAAAGCACCTCGGCACTAAAGAAAGAACTGCCCTGGCGCAGGGTAAGGCCGGTGGCTGTCCAATTTTCCACCCGTGCACCGGTGTAGCTTGCCAGCCGGTAGTGTTTGCCTCTATAATACACAGCGCAAATGCAGCCGGGAAAATGCAGCCCGGCGTAGGGAATTTCGGCCGCCGAAAGCATTAGGCTGCAGGGTTCGTTGGCAAAATCGTTGCACTGGGCCCAAAAGTAGCGTTTGGGAAAGGAATGCCCCCGGTCGCTTTCCATATACCCTTTGCCGCCCTGCAGGGCTATGTGCCGGCCGTTAAGGGTAATGCACCCGCGCAGGCTGTGTTCCAGGCTTTGCACGCCGTGGCGGCATTCCATGAAGGGCAGCAACGCGAAGGGGCCCATAATGTCGTACGGTAGGGGAGTAAGGCAGCCATAGGCTATTTTGCCTTTGCAGGTAAGCTGCTCGTCGCAAATATCTACTGCCACACCACGGCGGGTAAAAAAACTTTCCCCCACGCGTATCCATAAGCTCCCCGGCCCGGCGGTAAAGCTTTCGGCGGGGTAGCAAACATTCCACGCCTGTTGCGGCGTAACTACCTGAATAAAAGCATGGCTTTGGCCATCTTGGTCGCGGCTTATGCCGGGAATGAAGGCAATGGCTTCCTTCCCCAACTGATGCTTAAAATACCAGCCGGCGAAATAACCCCGGCTCATAGCGAAATATCCCCTGTGGCAGGGTTATCCAGCAGACGGCCGGTATAATCAAAGCGTGAACCGTGGCAGGGGCAATCCCACGAGAGCTCATCGGGGTTCCAGCTAAGCTGGCAGCCCAGGTGGGGGCATTTGGTGGGCACCAGGTATACTTCGCCCTCGGGGGTTTTGTAAGCGCCTACCTTGTGGCCTTCGTGCTCCACCACACCGCCATGGCCGGCGGGTAGTTTATCTAGCACTGTTTTAGGCAGCTGCAGCTTTTGCGCGCTATAGTTGCTAATGGCATGCCCGGCCTCATCCAGCAGTTTTTTGGCGCCGCCGGCAAGGCCCAGGCGGGCGGGGTCAAACACTTCCGCCCAGGGGCTGTGGCCGCCTGAAATGCTATCGGTTAGCAGCATGGCAGCCACCATACTGCCCGACATGCCCCACTTTTGAAAGCCGGTTGCCACATAAAGCCGCTGGCTGGTGGGGGAATAGCGCCCAATGTAGGGAATGCTATCGGGGGTAACGCAATCTTGCGCCGACCAGTGGCAAACCTCGCGTGCACCGGGGAAGTATTCTCTTGCCGCCTGACGCAACCGTTCGTACATGCCACCTCGGCTGTTTTCGCCTGTGCGGTGGGAAAAGCCGCCGAACAGCAGGTAGTTCTCATAGCTACGCAGCGTGTAGCCTTGCTCTGCTTGGTCAACATACATACCGTTTAATCTGGGGGCACTTTCCAACGCCAGCAGGTAGGAACGTTCCTGGTGCATTTTTATAAAAAAGTAACCCTTGGTGTTCAAGAAAGGGTAGTGTGTAGCCACCACCACACTGTGGGCCGTTACACTGCCGCCGGGAGTGTGCACCACACCCTCTTCTACTCGCAGCACAGGGGTGTTTTCATAAATAGTAAGGCCCTGTGCCAGCCCCGCCAAAAACTTAAGGGGATGAAACTGTGCCTGGTTGGGAAAACATATGGCACCCGTGGTGGGAAAGGGCAGCTCCAGCCCAGTAGCAAATTCCGCCGGTATGCCCAGCTCGCGGGCTGCACCTATTTCTTCTTGAATGGCTTCGGTGCCGCCGGTGGAATACACATAGGCCGGCAAGCTTTCCAGCGCGCAGTCTATGCCTTGCTGGGCTATTAGCTCTACAAAGCGCTGCACTGCCGTTTGGTTTGCGTCTGCATACTGCCGGGCTTTCTTTCTGCCCTGCTCGGCAATAAGCTTGGTGTAAATAAGCCCGTGCTGCGAGGTTATTTTAGCGGTTGTGCCCTGGGTTACCCCGCAGCCTATGCGGCTGCGTTCCAGCACTACCACCTGCAGCCCCTTGCGCTGCAGCAGTGTGGCTGTAAGCAGGCCGGCCATACCGCCGCCTATCACCGCTACGTCGGCTGTAATAGCACAACGCAAGGCCTCCCGTTCGGGAAGCCCTGCGCTCTTGTTCCATATCGATTGCATAACATCACCCTGGCATAGTTTTCCACCCAGCCGGGGCATTATGCGTATTCTATTAAAGCCCTATTGGCGGCTTTGCAAAAATGCCTGCGCCTTGCGGGCCACCACAATTTCTTCGTTGGTGGCAACTACCAGCAGCTTTACTCGGCTGGTGGGGGTAGAAATAACGCAATCGGGCTTGGCGGTTTCGTTTGCGGCCTCGTCTAGTTCCAGGCCTAAAAAGCCCATATCTTCACACACCAGGCGGCGGATAACAGCGCTGTTTTCACCTATACCGCCGGCAAAGGCTACGGCGTCCAGCCCGCCCATGGCAGCTGCGTAAGAACCGATACGCTTTTTAATGCTGTAGGCATAGCAATCTATAGTGGTTTGGGCACGGGCATCGCCCTTGGCAGCGGCTTCTTCAATATCTCGCAGGTCGTTCGAAACGCCTGAAAGCCCTAAAAAACCGCTCTTTTTGGCAAAGGCCTCGTGCACCTGCTCGGGGCTGAAGCCCTGCTGCTCCATAAGGTATAAGGGAATTTCAGCGTCGATATCCCCACAGCGGTTGTTGTGCATAATGCCTGTTTGCAGCGAAAAGCCCATGGTAGTATCCACCGATTGGCCATTCTTTACAGCGCACAGTGAACCCGAGCCACCCAAATGGCAGGAAACCAACCGTAGATCTTGACTGCCCAGCAGCTTGGCTGTTTGGGTGGCCACATATTCGTGTGAAGCACCGTGGAAACCATAGCGGCGTATACCATACTGCTCGCACCATTCGTAGGGTAGCGGGTAAAGGTATGCCTTGGGGGGCATGGTTTGGTGGAAGCCGGTTTCAAACGAGCCTACCATGGGTGTGTTGGGCATAAGCGCACGGAATTGCAGCACAGCACCAATATAGGGCGGGTTGTGGGCCGGGGCAATGCAGTTATATTGTTCCATTGCGCCCAGCACGCTGTCATCCAACAGCTGCACGCCCGAAACACCCTTGGCATGCACCACCTTAAAGCCCACACAGGCAATTTCCTCCAGCGTTTGCAGCACCTTGCCGGTGCCCACCAGCTGTTCCAGCATAAGGTGGATGCCCGTTTTATAATCGGGAATAGGCAGCGTGGTGCTTTGCTTGTTGCCCAGCCGGTCGCTGTGGCTATAGCTGCCCTGCTGCGAGCCTACACGCTCCATTTTGCCGCTGGCCAGTGTGCTTTCGTCGGCCATATCCAACAGGCGGTATTTCAGCGAGGTGCTGCCGGCGTTGCAAATAAGTATCTTCATAGGGCTTCCTCCTTGATGTAGATGTATAGGGCTTTGCTATGTCTATTTCCATGCACTGCATGTTTGTCTGCTACATGCCTTAAATAAGGCCCAGCTGTTCCAGGCCGTAGCGCACGCCGTCCTCTTCTATAGATTTTGTAACAAATTTGGCTATACGTTTCAGTTCTTCCACGCCGTTGCCCATGGCCACGCCACAGCCTACGGCTTTAATCATATCTAGGTCGTTGTAGCCGTCACCAAAGGCGTAGGTGTTGGCCATATCTACCCCCAGCAGGGCGGCCGCCTCGCGCACAGCGGAAGATTTTGTTTTATCTTTGCGCCAAAAATCGATATGCGGGCCAAGCTTGCCCCCCACCAGCGTACCCTGCACCAACTCGATTGTTTTTAACAGCGGCAAAAACTGCATGGCCTCTGCCTGGCTGCAAAAAAGGGTGCCGGCGTCTACTTCGTGGGTTTTATAAAAATCGGCATCGTACATTTCGGGCATGGAAAGAAACCTGCCGCTGAAAATAACCTGCATGGCGGGATGATGGGGGTTGCTGAAGCGCCAAGTTTCTTCGCCGGCCACGCCGTAGTCTATACCCAGGCTTCTGGCTTTATCAAGCAGTGCGCAAATTTCTTCATGGTCAATATGGTAGTGGCAAAGGCGTTTGCCGTGGTATTCTATAATACCGCCGTTGCCGTAGATAAGTAAGTCGAAATTAGAACAATCGTGGTTTCTACGAAAATCGTCAAACTCGTAGCTAGAGCGTCCCGTAGCCACAGCGGTAAGAATACCGTTGGCCCGCAGACGCCCCAGTGCCTCCTGCGAGGAGGGAGTAATTTCATTGCTCTCGTCTACAATGGTACCGTCCATGTCGAAGAACACAATTTTTTTCATGCTACAGCTGCCTTTCTTAACGCATTTGGGAAATGGCAGGGCAGCCGCTCGCGCCTTGCTGCCCACTTGATCCGTAGCCATTATAGCACAGCCGCACTGCACCCGCAAGCAGCTTTAGGGTACAATGCGGGTGCCCGCCTTGCCCTCCATGGCCTGCTGCAGGCTTTCCAACGAGGTGATAACCGCCGGGCGGCCGGTGGCCTGCACATAAGAACAGGCAGCCTCTATTTTGGGCCCCATGCTGCCGGGCGGGAAGTGCCCCTGTGCGGCATATTCTCGCGCCTGCGCCAGGCTAACGGTGCTTAACGTTTGCATTTCGGGCTTGCCATAGTGAATGGCCACAGCCTCTACCCCGGTTAGAATAATGAGTTCGCGGGCGTCTATGCTTTGGGCCAGCAGCGCCGAGGCGAGGTCTTTATCTACCACGGCTTCCACACCGGTATATGTATCTTCCTGCAGTGCTACGGGAATACCGCCGCCGCCGGCTGCCACCACTAAAAAGCCGGCCTCGGCCAGGCTGCGCACCGCCTGCTGTTCCAGTAGCGCCAGCGGCTTGGGCGAAGCCACCAGCCTTCTATAGCCCCGGCCGCTATCCTCGGCCAGCACCCAGCCTTTATCGGCAGCCAGTTCTCCGGCCTGCATTTCGGTGTAAAAAGGGCCTATGGGCTTGGTGGGGGCTGCAAAGGCGGGGTCGGCAGGGTCTACCACCACGCGGGTTAGCAGCGTGGCTACCTGGCAGCTAAGGCCCTGTTGGCGAATAGCATTTTCCAGCGCGTGGCTAATAATATACCCTAGGCTACCCTGAGTTTGGGCTACACAAACGTCCAGCGGGTTGGCAGGCACCCGGGGGCTGGCGGCCTCGTTTTGCAGCAGCAGGCTGCCCACCTGGGGCCCGTTGCCGTGGGTGAGCACAACACGTTGGCCTTGGCGCAGCAGGTCTATAATAGGTTGGCAGCAGGCGCTCATATTTTCCAGCTGCAGGCGGGCGTCGTCCCTTTGGCCGGGCTTGCTTAGGGCATTACCGCCAATGGCAATTACAATGGGTTGGTTCATGGTTTTCCTCCGATACGGTTTTGGTTAGCGGCCCTGCCGGTCGTCCAGCGCCTTTAAAATGGCGGCCTGGTTTTCCAGCAGGGTATCGAGCTTTTCATGGATATCGCTCATAATAATTTCGGTTTTTAGGTTTACGCGGTAATCGTTTTCACCGCGGCGTCTATCCTTTTGTTCCTGGCGGTTTTGGCTCATCATAATAAGCGGTGCCTGAATGGCCGCAATGCAGGAAAGCACCAGGTTGAGTAAAATGAAAGGGTAAGGGTCGAACCCCCGGTTGCCCAACCAGTAGACATTCAGCGCCATCCAGCATAGCAACGCGCCCAGAAACAGGCCAATGAAGGTCCAACTGCCGGCAAAGCCTGCTATTTTATCGGCCAGACGCTGGCCCAGGGTATCTTTTGCTTGGTTTTGGCTTTCCGATATTTGTTCGTCCAGCAGCAGGTGGATAATTTCCTCATTGCCAAGGTCTTTTTTTACGTCGGTTAGAACATGCTGGAGCAGCGCCTGGTGTTTCTTATCCATACATGCATTCCTTTCGCGGTTGGGTGTATAGCCACGGTATACTGTATAAAACGTTTTTATTATATCGAATTGGTTTACTACTTCTAATACACAGGCAGGCTGCCCCACGCGCCGCCTGAATGGGTCGCTAAAATTAGGCTGCATAATAACGCACGTCTTTAATGTGCCGGCAAGCAAAGCCTGCTGCTTATAAAACTACCAGGCAGTTTTATAAGTGACTATATTATAGCATTTTCGGGAATTTTTACAAGAGCGTACAGTTCATATAGCGGCATGCGAAAAGGCGGCGGGGCTTTTGCCCCGCCGCCTGGCAACCGGTTAATCGTAGTAGGGGTGCTGGGTTTCTGCCGGCAGTAGCTTGGGGGCTGGGGCAGTATCCTGCCGCAGCTTAAATTTGCCCACAAGGCGTTCCAGCAGCTCGGCCAGGGAAGAAAGTTCTTGTGCCGAGGCCGCGCTCTGCTCTGCGGTGGCACTGTTGCTCTGCACCACGGAAGAAATTTCCTGTACACCCTGCTGCATATTGCTAAAGGCGGTGTCTTGCTCTTGGGTGCTGCTTAAAATTGCCTCAACCATCTCTTTGGTGGCGCCGGTGGTTTGGGTAATTTCGGTGAGCGTTTCGGCGGTCTGGCGGGCAATTACCATGCCCTTCTTCACAGCGGCCACCGAGCTTTCTATTAGAGCAGTGGTATTTTTTGCAGCATCGGCACTCTTGTTGGCCAAGTTACGCACTTCGTCGGCTACCACCGCAAAGCCTTTGCCGGCAGCCCCCGCCCGGGCCGATTCCACCGCCGCGTTGAGTGCCAGAATATTGGTCTGGAAGGCAATATCTTCAATGGTTTTAATAATTTTAGAAATTTCGTCCGATTTACTGTTAATATCTTGCATGGCCTGCAGCATGCTTTGCATCTGCTCGTTGCCACGTTCAAGGTTGTGGCTGGCCTGCAGGGCATATTCCCCTGCGCTTTTGGCGTTTGCGCCGTCACCTGCGGTTAGCTCGGCCACGCGGTCTACTGCCCGCACAAGCTCTTCTATTGAACCTGCTTGCTCGGCGGAACCCTGCGCCAGCGCCTGTGCCCCGGCAGAAACCTGTGCCGAGCCCTTAAACACTTGTTGGGCAGAAGCATTAATTTGCGACATCGAACCGTTGAGTTCGTCCAAAATCTTTTCCAGCGAAACTTCTATCTGCCGGAAATCGCCCGAGTAGTTCTCGCTTATTGCTACTGTAAGGTCGTTGTTGGAAATGGCCGGAAGCACACCCGAAATTTCTCCAATATAGCCCTTAAGCGTTTGAGACATGCTGCGGAAGCTTTCGCACAGCTGGCCCAGTTCGTCGTCCGAACCGTGCTCGATCTCCACATTCAGGTTGCCTGCTGCAAGCTGCCGGGCACTTTGGGTAATGCTGGGAATGGGGCTAAGGTGCTTTTTAATAATACGGTACAGTATAAAGATAAGCAGTGCCTGCAGCACCAGGCTTGCAATGTTGTTGAGCAGCATAGCCTGGATGGTGTGCTTAAGAATTTCGGACTTTTTCACCGCGCTTACCGCTGTCCAGCTTTGGCTGCCGCTGCCAAGGTCAATGGTGCTTTCCATTAAAATTGCATCGTCCTGCTGGCCCAGCACCGAAACATCTTTGCCTATTAGGCCGGTATCCTCGCTGTGCGTAATAATCATGCCGTTCTCAGCCACAACATAGGCATAGCCCGTTTCGTAGCTACCGCTTTCAAACGCAAGGTGCGAAAGCGAGGCGCCGTCGTAATCAATACCCACACAGCCCAAAAACTTGCCGTTTGCATCTTGTATCGGCGCAATAGCAGAAGCCATAATGATACCCAGTGCATCGTCAATGTAGGGGGCCGATATGTAGGGCTGGTTTTTGGCCCTGGCTTCTTTGTAATATTCATATTCCATATATGCATCTGAAAAATCTGTACCTTCCACCGGTACGCCATTTTCACGGAACATATAAAAATCTACAAAGCCCTCGTATTCTTGGGGTACGCCGTATGCTGCTGCAAGAGGGTCGTCTGGCATTAAGCCACCATACGCTTCGTTTTCCAGCCATTCCAGCCAGACGCCCTGTGCATTTTTATTTTTATATAAGTACGATTGTACAAAGGCCTCGCTTGCCATGCCGCGGCTATAGGATGGCATTTTTTCCATCTGGGCAGCAACGGCAATGGTGGTGTCCAGCAGGCCGTCGAGGTATTTTTCTACCGTACGCGCATTGAGCTCGGAAATGGTTCTCAAATTTTCTTGCGTGGTTTGCTGTAGTGTCTGCTGGATAACGTAGGTGTTAAGCAGCAAGATAGAAACAAGCACAACCATTACGCTAGCCGTTACCCATAGGATAATCTTCCTAGTTAAGCTCTTTTTCATTGTGTTCCCACCCTTTATAGTGTTTAATACTATACATGCAGAGTTAGCGGTGCAAAAGTACACAAACTTTCTTAAAGAAAATAAAGCTCTTATTAATATTTATGGTAATTATACAAATAGAGCCGTAAATCCTTCGCGGAAATTACGGCTCTACCTGTGCAAAATGGTCCGAGTGACAAGATTTGAACTTGCGGCCTCTACCACCCCAAGGTAGCGCGCTACCAATCTGCGCCACACCCAGAACTGCATTTGTAATTATAGCATAATCATTATGAAAAGTCAATACATAAATTCAAAAAATTATTAGTGTTATTTCAAGAATTTTTATTGAATACATTGGTAGTATTTGGGGAATATTATTTCTAAAAAATATATTGACAAATACGTAAAAGATGGTATAATGGTTACAAAGTAGTAAATAATTATTAATTAATAAGGGAGAATCTCACAATGAAAAATTTGAAGAAAATTGGTTTTACAGCAGTTGTTACAGCAGTTTTAGCCGCTACAATGTCGGTGCTTTCATTCGCAGCTGACAACGTCATTAACATTGATCAAATCAGAGCAGCCGATAAGATTAATCCTAATGATTATCTGATTATTAATCAGGTCAAACCCGATGGCACAACAACCGCCACTTCTTACACTGCAACCAACCTCGAGAGAACAGCTGCTACAACCACCGCTCCTTCTTATACCGCTGTCAACCTCGAGAGAACAGCTACAACGACAGCTGCTCCTTCGTACACTGCTACCAACCTCGAGAGAACAGCTGCTACAACCACCCTCTATTTTGAATAGGCGAGCACTTCTTCCTGCCATCTCGTCCCAAGGGTTTTAAC
>CAYYOY010000047.1:0-9480 GCA_964473265.1 uncultured Oscillospiraceae bacterium | reverse complement strand
AGGCAGGCAGATTATTCCAGCCTTTATGACGATGGCTGTGAAGGGTGTCTGAAAATTAGAAGGATAAAAGCAACCAATAAGCTTTACTATTTTGGGCTATTATTTCAAGTAAAAATGTCTATTTTAATATATTTGCAGTTTGCTCTTTGCTTTTTCTTGCCAATGTTGTATAATTAAACCAATTGCAGGTGCCCGGCAAACCGGGCGTGGCGGGAGGGGACATCCCTCCCTGGAGCAGCAAGGGGGAAGGGGATGGAAGCTTTGAGTAATTATGCCGTCGCCATGCAGGATATTTCAAAGTATTTCGGCAGCTTTTGCGCGCTGGATAAAGTATCGCTTCATGTGCAAAAAGGCAGCATCCACGCCTTGCTGGGGGAAAACGGCGCGGGTAAATCGACACTTATGAACGTGTTGTACGGCCTGTACCCCAGCGACGGTGGCAAAATACTGCTAAACGGCCAGCCGGTGGATATTAAAAACCCCGCTACGGCCATTGCCAACGGCATTGGCATGGTGCACCAACACTTTATGCTGGTAGAAAACTTTACCGTAGCACAAAACATTATTCTGGGTAAAGAAACCACCAATGCCCTGGGCGCTATTTCAATGGAAAAGGTAAAGCAGGATATTCACCAGCTGGTAGCTCGGTACGGCCTGGTGGTAGACCCAGACGCCAAAATTGAGGATATTACCGTTGGCATGCAGCAGCGGGTAGAAATTCTCAAGGCGCTCTACCGCGGGGCCGAAATTCTTATTTTGGACGAGCCCACAGCCGTGCTTACCCCACAGGAAATTGAAGAGCTTATTACCATTATGCGCAACCTGGTGCAGGACGGTAAGACGGTCATCATCATCACCCACAAGCTGCGGGAAATTAAGCAATCGTCCGATTATTGCACTATTATTCGCCGTGGCAAATATATCGACACCGTGAAGGTGGCAGATGTGGACGAGCAGCAGCTTGCCACTATGATGGTGGGCCGCGAGGTAAACCTGCACATTGAAAAGCAGGCCGCCCAGCCCGGCGAGGTTATCTTTGCCATTCAAGACCTTACAGTGCAAGACAACCGTGGCATTCCCCGTGTAAAAAACCTAAACCTTTCGGTGCGCAAGGGTGAAATTGTGGGCATTGCCGGCATAGACGGCAACGGCCAGAAAGAGCTGGTAGAGGCCATTACCAGCCTGGCCCAATGCCAGACCGGCAGCATTTCCATTGCGGGGGTAGAGGTGCACAACACCAACCCCAATACGGTAATCCGCAACAAAATTTCCACCATCCACGAGGATAGACACCGCCGCGGCCTGGTGCTCGATTTTACCGTGGCCCAGAATATGGTGCTGGAAAATTACAACAAGCCCCCCTTCTCTAAAAACGGTATCCTTAATCTGCGGGCTATTGAAGATTTTTCCAATAGCTTAATTGAAAAATTTGATGTACGTCCGGCGGGTTGTAGCCAAACCCCTGCACGGGCTCTTTCGGGCGGCAACCAGCAAAAGGTTATTATTGCCCGCGAAGTAACCAACGACCCCGAGCTGCTGGTGGCTGTGCAGCCCACGCGTGGCCTGGACGTAGGTGCTATAGAATATGTGCACAACGCGCTGGTAGCACAGCGCGACCAAGGCAAAGCCGTGCTGCTTATCTCGTTTGAGCTGGATGAAATTATGGATGTATCTGACACCATTGCCGTGCTGTACGACGGCCAGATTGTCGCCAGCTTTGCACAGGCTGAAGCCGACGAAAACACCCTGGGTCTGCTGATGGCGGGAGGTGGAAAGGCACAATGAATACTGTAAGTAAGCTGGTGAAAAAACCCCTAACGGCTATTTTGCTTTCCATTATTATGGGCTTTATCATTGGTGCGATTATTCTAATGGTGGCGGGCTATAACCCGCTTACCGCCTACCGTGCGCTTTTTAACGGTATATTTTCGCGCCCTAAGTACATCGCCATGGTCATTATCCGCAGTACGCCTATTATTCTAACAGGCGTTTCGGTTGCCTTTGCCTTTAAGACAGGCCTTTTCAATATTGGTGCAGAAGGGCAGTTTATTATCGGTGGCATTACCGCCGCCATGGTGGGCTACTTCTGGCAGCTACCTGCCGGCCTGCATTTTGTTGTGGTTATCCTTATGGCTATGTTGGCGGCCGGCCTGTGGGGCGGCTTGGTGGGCTACCTCAAGGCACGCTTTGGTATTCACGAGGTAATCACCTCTATCATGCTCAACTGGGTTGCATTATACCTAAACAACTTTATTATTACACTGCCGGGTGTTAAAAAGCCCAATACCGAAAGTTCTTTCGAGGCGCTCGAAACTGCCTGGTGTGTCATCCTAAACAAGTGGAAGTATACCCCCGAGGCCAACGCAGCCCTCAGCCGTTACCCCTTCTTGGCCGAGATGCTGCAAAAGACCGACCTTAACTACGGTATACTTTTTGCGGTAGGGGTGGCAATTCTTGCCTGGTTTCTGCTTTACCGCACCACCATGGGCTTTGAAATTCGCGGCGTGGGCCACAACCGCGACGCTGCCGAATTCGCCGGTATTAACGTAAAGAAGAACATTCTTATGGCTATGGCCACCGCCGGCGCCATTTCAGGCCTGGCGGGTGCTCTGCAAATTACCGGCGTAACCAGCCACCGCATTACCACGCTGGCTGCCATGGAAGGCTACGGCTTCGACGGCATTTCAGTGGCGCTTATAGCCGGCAGCTCGCCCATAGGCTGTATTTTCTCGGGGCTGTTGTTCGGGGCGCTGCGCTATGGCGGTTCGTCTATACAGTCTGAAATCGGGGCTCCTACCGAAATTATTAATATTATGATTGGTGTTATCGTATTCTTTGTGGCCATACCCGCGCTCTACAGCATTATTGTGGACGCTATTAGCAAGAAGCGGGGTGAAAAGAATGTTGGTTAATATTCTCATTGCCATCAACACAACCCTGATGTATGCCGCGCCGCTTATTTTTGCCGCCATGGGCGGGGTTATTTCAGAACGTTCGGGTGTTATCAACCTGGGTATCGAAGGCATGATGACCATTGGCGCGCTGGTGGGTGCCACGGTGGGCTACTATTCGCAAAGCGCCTGGCTGGGTTTCTTTGCGGCCGGGTTGGCCGGCGCGCTACTGGCACTGCTGCATGCTGTGGCGGCGGTTACACTGCGCTGCAACCAGACAGTTTCGGGCGTGGCCATCAACTTTATCGGCCAGGGCGGGGCAATCTTCCTGGCGCGCTTCTTCTTCGACGGGGCTACCATGACCAAGCCGGTGCCCAACAAGCTACCCAAGCTTTTCCCCTGGCTGCTGGGCAACCAAAACCCGGTGGTAAACACCATTAACTACGATATTACCATACTGCTGGCCGTAGGGCTGGCGGTGCTGCTGTGGTATGTGCTCTACAAAACCAAGTGGGGCCTGCGTATTCGTGCGGTGGGTGAACACCCTGCCGCTGCCGATACCATGGGCGTAAATGTCTACGCAGTGCGGTATATCTGCGTATTGCTTTCTGGCCTGTTTGCAGGCTTTGGCGGAGCAGCCATGACATTGGCGGTGGTTTCACTTTTTTCGCCCACCGTTATTTCTGGGCACGGCTTTATTGCGCTGGCGGCCGTTATCTTCGGCAAATGGACACCCCAAGGCGCAGTGGCTTCCTGCATGCTCTTTGGCTTTGCTCAGGCGCTGGTGGTGCTGCTGGGTGGCGGCGCTCTCAACGTACCCACGCAGGTGCTTTCCATGCTGCCCTACATTTTAACAATTTTTGTGCTCATCCTATTTGTGGGTAAATCTGTCGCGCCTAAGGCCGACGGCCTGCCTTACGAAAAGGGTTCCAGGTAGAGGAGGCAACCACACATGCGTATCTACGATATCATTGCCAAAAAGCGGGACGGGCACCCCCTTACCCAAGAGGAAATTGCCTTTGTGGTGCAGGGTGTAACCGACGGCACTCTGCCCGATTACCAAATTTCCGCCCTGCTTATGGCTATCTATTTCCGTGGTATGAACCAGCAAGAAACAGCCCAGCTTACCCAGTGTATGGCACATTCGGGCGAGATGGTAGACCTTTCGAGCATTGAAGGTGTAAAGGTAGATAAACATTCCACCGGCGGTGTGGGGGATAAAACCACCTTGGTAGTAGCCCCGCTGGTGGCATCGCTGGGCGTAAAGATTGCTAAGATGTCCGGCCGCGGCCTGGGGCACACCGGCGGCACGGTGGATAAGCTCGAAGCCATCCCCGGCCTGCAAACCGCACTGGCCCACGAGCAGTTCTTTGATATTGTGCGCCGCCACGGCATTGCGGTGGTGGGGCAATCGGGCAATTTGGCTCCGGCCGATAAAAAGCTCTATGCCCTGCGGGACGTTACCGCCACGGTGGGCTGCATGCCGCTCATTGCCTCTAGCATTATGAGCAAGAAGCTGGCAGCGGGTGCTGATGCTATTTTGTTGGATGTAAAAACCGGTAGCGGTGCCTTCATGAAAACCCTGGAGGATGCTACTGAGCTTTCGCAAAGTATGGTGGCCATAGGCGAAGCTTGCGGCCGGCGCACGGCTGCCCTCATTACCGATATGGATATTCCCCTGGGGCGTGCCATTGGCAATGCGCTGGAGGTTGCCGAAGCGGTAGAAACCCTGCAGGGCCGTGGCCCCGCAGACCTTACCGAGGTTTGCCTAGCCCTTGCCTCCAACATGCTCGTACTGGCCGGCAAGGGCGACCTTGCCCACTGCCGCCAATTGGCTGAAACCGCGCTGCACGACGGTAGCGGCCACGCCAAGCTGTGCGAAATGGTGCAGGCACAGGGCGGCAATGCCTGTTT
Source organism: uncultured Oscillospiraceae bacterium (assembly GCA_964473265.1). Lineage (GTDB taxonomy): Bacteria > Bacillota > Clostridia > Oscillospirales > Ruminococcaceae > Heteroruminococcus. The sequence continues at coordinate 4,675 of CAYYOY010000047.1, read as the reverse complement.
TGTGCAAAACCCCGCCAACTTCCCACCGGCGGCTGTATGCCACGAGGTGCTGGCTACCCAAAGCGGCTATATTACCGGCATGGATACAGAAGCCTGCGGCATTGCTTCAGTACTGCTGGGGGCAGGGCGCGAAACCAAGGAAAGCGCCATTGATTTTTCTGCCGGTATTCATATCCACAAGAAAACCGGCGATTATGTGCAGGCCGGAGAAAGCCTTGCAAGCTTCTTTACTGCGCGGGCTGAGCTATTGCCCGAAGCCGAGCGGCACTACCTGGCGGCACTGCGCTTTGCCCCCCAGCCCCCCGCACTGCGCCCGTTGGTGCTGGCGCGGGTTACGGCTGCGGGTGTAGAACTGGGCTTGCAGGAATAGGCGTAACACAAAACTTTACCCAATGCACATACAGCGGTGGTGTGGCCTTTGGGGTTGCACCGCCATGCCCTTTGCAGTGGTTTTGGGAACGAAATAGCCCCGCAGTGGGGAGGTTGTGCGCCGTGGCCAGGGAAAACTCGCCGAGTTTTCCCATTCCCACGGCAGCCGGCGAAGCCGGCTATGCAAAAGGCAGGCAAATTCCCGTGGGAATTTGCCTGCCTTTTGCATGCACAACCGCAACACCCCCAGTGGATGCGGCGGTTATATTAAACAGTTTTATGTATCTATTTGGAAGGGCTAAAGGCTTGCCGTGCAAATGTATTCTCCAGATCTCCACGCAATTGCTCAAAGAAGTTTTGGCCATCTTGGGCCAGTTCGTCGCTTTCGGCCTGGCCGCACAACCCGGCAAATACTTGGCCAATGCTGGGCCCACGCAGGCTGCGTCCGGCCAACATATAAAGCGAAAAGGCAGATTCATCACTGGCCAATGCCAGGCATAGTGGGCGTTGTTCCAGTGTGCTATAAAAAGCAGATAGAATCGTTTGTGCCAAAATAGAATCGGGCGCATATTCCTGTGCACAGCTGCGAATGGTGTAGGCAGACAACACCACCAACTGCTGCAACCGCAGTGTGGTAGCGGTCTGGTAGTTTTTCAGTAGCTTTTGCCCCAGCTGTGTGCCCAACCGGCGAGCCTTTTTCATGTTTCCATTGCGCTTGTGGGCTAAAAAAACTTCTGCGTCGCTTTCAGGGGTGGAAGGGGAGATAAAATGTTCGCCTGCAATTTTTACGTCGTCTTCTAAAACGGGCATGGCAAATCTCCTTCCAATGTTTATCGGCTATTTCCGCAAGAAGAAAAAACCACCCAGGGCCACCAAAGCCACAACAATAATACCAATTACCATAACAGAGCTCATTGCAAACATCCTATCTATTCTCCTTTACTGCGTAGAGCTTTTGCTATCGCTCCGGCCAGCTGGTCGGGGCAGGAGGTTTGCTTTTCACCGCAGCGAATGCCCTGTAAACGCTGCATTAACTGGTGGACATCCGCCCCTTCCGCCAGTGCGGCAACGCCCTGCGTGTTGCCGCTGCAGCCGCCCAGAAAGCGGATGTTATGAATGCGTCCGTCTGTAATTTCAAATGTTACATTCTTGGCACACACGCCCGAAAGCTTGCAGGTATGCTCCAAAAGAAAATGCCCCCTTTTAATTTCGGCCCCGTTCGCTTGAAAGCTTAAAAAGCCGGTCTAAATCTTCGCGGGTGGTAATACAGGTGCCCAGAGGGTTTGCCTTGGGAGAAAATGCACCGTGGAAATCTGTACCCCCGGTTTTTATTAAATTGTATCGCTGTGCGAGCTCCAGTAGGTCATTCGCACGCTCGGGTGGGCAGCGCGGGTGGCGGTATTCCACGCCGTCTATCAGCCCTTTTTCGGCCAGCTCACAGGTAAGGTCGAAGCTATCGAACTGGAAAGGGTGAGCGATTACGGTAATGCACCCCGCCTGCCGGGCAATTTCCAGCGCTTCGTAAATATCGGGGTATTCAAAGGTTACCAGGCAGCTGCCCCCTCGGCTCGAAAACAGCTCTTTTTGCACGTTGCCAAAAAGGCCGTCGGCATAGCCAAGCTCCCACAGCGCCTGCATTAGGTGCACCTTGTAAATGGCATTGCTACCGGCAGACTGGCGCAGCATGTGTTCGGCCGTTACAGGGTAACGCGCCATTACCTTTTTTATCATCTGCTTGCCAGCTGCGGTGCGGCGCTCCAGCGTGCGCATACAAAGCCCTTCCAGACGGTCGGGATGATGTGGTAAATAGCATAGAAGATGCACCGATCTGCCACGAGTGGTATCGCGGCAGGCAAGCTCCACGCCCGCCACCACGCGTATGCCGTAGCGCTTGCCTAGCACCTCGGCTCGTGTTACGCCTGCAAGGCTGTCGTGGTCGGTTATCGCCACGAAATCTAACCCGGCACGCTTTGCGTAGAATATTAAATCTTCAATGCCCATCGAGCCGTCGGAAATTCGGGTATGACAATGCAGGTCGCCTGTCATGCGCAACACCTCCCGCTGCTTCCTATTATAGCAGGTATGCTTGTCCTCTTGCAAGGAATTTGGGGCTAAAATTCGGGCCCTATAAAATAGCAAACTGCGAAAGTGCCCGCCCCCCGGCTTGCTTTTTGTTGTTTTTATTTTATAATACTAATAGACCTATACCCGGCGCACGGCCAACACAGCAGGGAGGCAGACCAATGGATGACCTACTATTTTCAGCAAATGCGGTGCTGCCACTGTTTTTGGTAATGGCTGTGGGCTATGCTCTAAGGCGGGGCGGCCTGCTTACAGGGCCGTTTTTGCAGGGAGCAAACCGTTTTTGTTTTATGGTTGCATTGCCCGCCCTGCTTTTTAAGAATATCTACCAGGCTGAATCGGTCACTTTTTTCAACCTTGGCCTTATTGCTTTTACAGTAGTGGGGGTGTTGGTGGTAATAGGCCTGTCGTTGCTCATTGTGCCCCGTCTGGTGCCAGATACCCGTAAAGCCTCTGCTATGATACAAGGCATTTTCCGCTCTAACGTTGCTATTTTTGGCCTGCCGCTGGCCTTTAACATTTTTGGGGAAAGCGGCGTGCAAACCATGTCCATTTTGCTCATGGTGGCAGTGCCGCTCTTTAATATTATGGCGGTAATTGTTCTTACCGCCTTCTCTGCTGAGCGCAGCGGCCCCAACACCAAACGTCTGCTGGGTGAAATTGCCGGCAACAAGCTTATTTGGGGCAGCTTGGCGGGCCTGGTATTTTTACTGCTTGGTTGGCGGCTACCCTTTGTGGTCGAACGCACTGTATTTGACATTGCCGCCACCGCTACCCCACTTGCTATGCTTTCGCTGGGGGGCAGCTTCAGCCTAAAAACCGCCGAAGAAAACCTGCGCTATACCATATCTGCCAGCCTGGGGCGGCTGGTATTGGTGCCGCTGCTGGCTACCGCAGCAGGTGTGGCGTTGGGCTTTCGCGGCTGCGAGCTGGGCGGGCTGTTTATTGTGTTCGCTTCGCCGGCCGCTACCAGCAGTTATATCATGGCCGAAAGCATGGGTAGCGACGGTGCATTGGCAGGCGAAATTTTAGTGGTTACGACCTTCTTTTCGCTTTTTACTGTTTTTGCAGGGGTGTACCTTATGCGTATGCTAAACCTGCTTTAGCTTCTACAAAACCCCGGCGGTAGCCGCAAGCAAACAAGCCAGCCCCCGAAGCGAAGGCCTTAGGGCCATTCGCTTCGGGGGCTTTTCAACACCAACCGGGGGCTGTGTGGCCCTCCGGTAGTTTTCCGGGTAAAGCCCGTTCATTTTACAGAGAAATATCGTTGGCCATGCGGAAGAGCTGCTCGTCAAATTCTTTTTTCATGGCGAGGCCTTCCAAAATGTCTATATCCACTACACGGTTGCCCCGCATGCCAATTACCCGGTTGCCAATGCCCTGCTCTAAAAGCTCTACGGCGCGGTAGCCAAAGCGGCTGGCAACCACACGCTCCAGCGCTGTGGGTGCGCCGCCGCGCTGGGTGTGGCCCAAAACAGTAAGGCGGGAAATAATGCCGGTAGTATCTTCAATTTGTTTGGTAAGCGCAGCGCTATCCAAGGTTTTTTCAGAAACAATAATAATAAAGTGCTGCTTGCCGGTCTTCATGGTTTCCTTCATTTTATCTACGATATCGCGCTGGAAATCGAAGGGCTTTTCCGGCACAATAATAGTAAGTGCACCGCAGGCAATGCCGGCATAAATGGCAATATCACCCGCGCCATGGCCCATAACCTCTACCACCGAGCAACGGTCGTGCGATTGCGAGGTGTCGCGAATGCGGTCTACATTTTCTACCACCGTGTTAATGGCGGTATCAAAGCCGATGGCATATTCGCTGGAAGCAATGTCATTATCAATAGTACCGGGAATACCCACCGTGGGTACGCCGGCCAGCGAAAGATCTCGTGCACCGCGGAAAGAGCCGTCGCCGCCTATTACCACCAAGCCATCAAGATTCAGCTGCTTGCACACCTGCACAGCCTTTTGCACACCTTGGGGGGTGGCAAATTCGGGGCAGCGGGCGGTGTAGAGCACCGTACCGCCATGGCTGATAATATTGCTTACGGTGGTGCGTTCCATTTCGAAGTAGTCACCCTTAATAAGGCCGCTGTAGCCACGCTTAAACCCTAAAACCCGAAAGCCCTTTTTAATTGCAGTGCGTGCAATGGCCCGCACAGCAGCATTCATGCCCGGGGCATCGCCGCCGCTAGTTAGCACACCTATGGTTTTTTGTCGTTCCAAA
>CAYYOY010000046.1:0-9719 GCA_964473265.1 uncultured Oscillospiraceae bacterium | reverse complement strand
GTTTATTTGAGACTGTAAAAATTTAATTTGTGTTTGCTGTTTTAAGATTTTTTCATTTGTAATAACACCCATTAACTCCTGGGTTTTCTGGGTCATTTCATTAAACTGTTGGTAAAGACGCGAATATTCCTCAATGTGGCTGTCGGCAATTTGGCCGGAATAATCACCGTTGCTTACGCGTTCCATGGCCGACACCAGTTGCTCCATGGGGTGGTAGAAAAAGCGGGTAATCTTCCAGGTGAACCACAGCACTGCCGCCACAATTGCCACCAACAAAATGGAATAGAAGGTGGTAGTGCGCTGAATGGTTTCCAGCAACATACCCGTTGAAATTAGACGGATATAAGTCCACCGGGTGTAGGAAGAAATAGAAAATACCGCCAGATATGGCACACCCCCTACATTGGTATAAAAGCTGCCTTGCGATTGCCCGGCGTTTTGAATGCGCGATATTAGGGCGGTATATTTTTCGGGGATGCTGCCTATAAGTTGCTTTTCGGTGCAGGAAATAACCCGGTTGTCTGCCCCAAAAATAATGGCGTCCGAATTTGCACCGGCAGAGGTAGCTTCAAAAATGCTGCTGGCCAGATGTTCGTCTATGTGTAGGGCCAGTATTCCCAAAAGTTCATCCGACATGGAATAAAGATATTTGGTGCAGGTAATTAGATTTTTAGGGCTTGCGCCCTCGCGCCCCAACTCGTACTCCACTCGTAATGTAGGGAACCATTCGGTTCGACGTTCGGGAACGGCATGTGCAATAAAACTAATACGGTCAGGCTCTGGCACGGGAATAATACCCTGACGGGAATCGATAAGTAGGTTTTGCCTGTATAAATAAAAGGCATAAGAATCGATACCAAGGTATTGATACTGCCGCAGCACAGGCATAGAAGCCTCTATAAGCTGTTGTTGTATGTACTCATATTGGGGCTGAACATCAGGCTCGGGCATTTGGAGATAGCGCATGGCTGTGTTGAGCAGGCGGGAATCCCACAGCAGCTTGTAGCTGGTGTTCTCCATTGGGTTAAGGTAATCTTGCTCCAGGCGCTGAATATCCTGATTAATGCCATTAATCAGGTTGTTGTATTGCTGGTCCCTAAAGGTTTGAAGGGCAGACGTATAGGAAATGAGCATAGCAATAATGAGAGGAATGACAGATACCGCAGCTATCATTAAGAATAGCCTGGTTTTCATGCTGGATGTAGAAAACTTTACTTTCAAGCACATGCCCATTCCACCTGCACTAACTTTTTTCCACAATATTTACTATAGTATAGCAAATAGCAACATGAAAGCAAGCGTTTATCCAGAGTTCGGAAGCTGCCGCTGCAATACAAATTGAAGCGGCAGCTTCTTAGGATGGAGGATGGAATGACCTAAGTTATTTTACAACAAAGAAATCGGCGTTATCAGCGGTTACAATATCCACACCGGTGTTAATAAAGGGCGGCATAGGGCTTATGCCCTTGCTTTTCCAATCGCTAAAGGGGTTAATAAGGTTGTGCTTGTAGGCATAGAGGTTCATCATAGCCCAATAGCCCATGTTATAGGTGTTTTGCGCAACAGTGCCATACAGTTGCCCGCCTTTAATCTGGTCCAGAATATCTTGGGTGGAGTCAACCGTCATAATTTTAATGTCGGGGCGGTTAAGGTCTGCACAGGCCTGTGCCGCGCCTGCCGCGCCAACGCCATCGGCCGCAAAAATTGTTGTAATATCAGGGTTTGCCTGCAGCATTGCGGTTACGGCAGCAGTGCCCTGCACAACGTCACCCTTATTATCAACGGGGCCTACTATTTTCATATCGGGGAAGTTCTCGGCTTCCGTTTGAAAACCATCCATGCGTTGGCGGATATTGAGCTGGTCGGGACGGCCGGTAATTCCTACCACACCCTTGCCATTGGGCAGCAGTTTATCTGCAAAATACTTGCAGAGGAACTGACCAAGGTAAGAGTTGTCGGTTGAGCAAAAGCCAAGACGGTTGGAATCGGGGGAATCGGAATCGAAGGTGATAACCGGCACGCCGCTGGCCATTGCGTTGTTGATGGGTTCCACAAATGGATCGGGGCTTATAGCGGTAAGCATAATGCCGGCAGGTTTTGTGGCGGCAATTTGCTCGAAGGCCCCTACCGATTTATTTACGTCATACTCGGGGTCGCCGCCAAATTTTACCGTAACCCCCAGCTGCTTAGCTGCATCCTCTGCGCCCCGTAGGCATCCTACCCAGAAGGGGTGGCCGGAAAGAAAGGCAACCATATAGTATACCTCTTCAGGGTTGCCCACATAGGCACCTTGCGTTGCTGTAGGGGCCTGTTGGTCGTTGGCTTCGGGGGCGTCGGGTGTAGCGGGGGTAGGTGTCTGGCTACTGCACGCGGCTAAAGAAAGCACCATGCAAATTGCCAAAAACAAGCTGGTAATCGACTTAAAACTCATATACGTTCCTCCTTTATGATATACACAGGCTACAGCCTGTAAAGACTAGCCTACTCTTTGGCCATATTTTGTTCTCTTATACGGTTTCGGTAGTAATCGAGCCATACCGCCGTGATGAGAATAATGCCGCTAATAAACTGCTGCCAGTACACCGATATATTCAGCAACACCAAGCCATTGGTGATAAGCGCTAGCATAATAACACCCAGCACAGAGCCCAGTACGGTGCCTTCTCCGCCTTCCATGCTAATGCCACCAATTACACAACCGGCAATCATGGTCATTTCCATACCATTGCCCACCACGGCCGAAGCATAGCTAAAGCGGGCAAAGAACAGGATGCCGGCAATGCCGCAGAGCGCAGCCGAAAAAACATAGGTAAGCCATTTTACCTTAGCAACCGCTATGCCGGAATACATGGCGGTTTTTTCATTGCTGCCGGCATAAAATACCAGCCGCAGCTTGGGCGAACGGCGAAAAAGTGTATCGGCAATGGCAACCATAACAATGCTTATAAGTATAAGAATAGGGAAGTACCCACCAATTGTGCCCGTTCCCAAAGCTTTAAAAGCAGGGGGTAGCTTGTTTGTTAGTGAAATGGCATAACCCTGTGTAATAATAAAGCAAAGCCCGCGTGCGATGCACATGGTAGCCATGGAAACAATAAAGGGCGGCATTTTCTGTTTTGAGATCATAAAGCCGGTGAACACACCACAGAGCAAACTAGCCAAAAAGCCGCACAATAGGCAGAGAATAAAGGGCAGGCCCTTCGTATACAAAACAGCCGAAAGTGCACATGAAAGCGCCATGGTAGCACCTACGGAAAGGTCTATTCCGCCCGAAATAATAACAAGTGACATACCAATGACCACAATGCAATCAATTGCAATGCCTACCGCTACAGCCTTTAGGTTAGCAGGGGTGAAAAACACTGGTGAAAGAATAGAAAGTATTGCTCCGATACACAGAATAATTAAAATAAGTGTTCCTTCGCGGAAATCTTTAAGTTTGGAAAGCACAGAAACGCGGGGGGCTTGGGATGCTTGTATTTCTTCTTTCGTTTGCATACTTGTTCTCCTTTACTATAAGCTGGATGTTTTTGGTTACAAGCAAGCCACAGGCAACCGTTATACAGCGGTAGCAAGCCGGATAATATTTTCCTCTGTAAGTGTATCGTCCTGGAGCTCTCCGGTAAGTTTACCTTCGTGCATTACTAACACACGGTCACATACGCCAATTATTTCCGGCAGCTCAGAGGAAATGATAAGCACAGCAATGCCACTGTTGGCCAATTGCCGCAACATCATGTGAATTTCAGATTTCGCACCCACATCAATGCCACGCGTCGGCTCGTCCATAATAATTACCTTGGGCTCTGTGTAAAGCCACTTGGCAATCATAATTTTTTGTTGGTTTCCTCCGCTTAGGCTGCCCACCTTTTGCGAAAGGCCGGAAACCTTAATATTAAGCTTCTCAATAAATTCGGCCCCGAAGCTGGTGGCCATGGAATCGTTCACTATTCCACCGGTTGTAATCTTATCTAGGTTTGTGCAGCAGATGTTCTTTTTAACATCCATTTTCAGAAAGAGCCCCTGCTGCTTTCGGTCTTCGGTTAAATACGCAATACCATGTTGAATTGCCTGTGCGTAATTCTTAATTGCTACAGGTTGTCCTTTTAAGAGAAGTTCACCACTTTCTCTGCCAATAAGGCCACACAGGCCGCAAGCCATCTCTGTGCGGCCGGCTCCCACTAAACCGGCAAAGCCCACAATTTCCCCTGCGCGCACCGCAAAATTAATATCTTGGAACAGGCCGCTCATGCTGAGGTTTCGCACTTCAAATACCACAGGGCCAAGCTGCTTATTTTTTGGGGGGTAAAGGTTGGTAATGGTACGCCCCACCATTTTTGTTACAATTTCTTCCGAAGTAGTCTTTGTGGTTTCGAGTGTATCAATATAACAACCATCTCGCATAACAACTACACGTTCGCAAAGTTCAAAAATCTCTTCCATGCGGTGGCTTATGTAAATGATGCTGATACCACGGCTTTTTAACTGGCGTATAAAGCCGAATAGAGTTTGGGTTTCTTTTTCTGTAAGCGAGGAAGTTGGCTCATCAAAAATAATAATTTTGCAATCTAACACCAAAGACTTTATAATTTCAACCACTTGTTGGTCGGCTGTTTTTAGCGTGCGCATTTTCTGGTTTGGGCGCACCCTTGAGCCGAACTGGTTAAGATGTTGTTGGGTAACTTCATTAAGCTTTTTGTAGTTGATTAGACCGCTTTTTCCACAAAACTGCTGTAGCCGCCCGGCAAATACGTTTTCGGCAACAGTAAGGTGTGCGCAGGTGCTAAGTTCCTGGTGCACAAACCCTATTCCTAAATCTTGCGCTTGGCGCGTTGAGCTCACAGAAACCTGCCGGCCAAACAACTCAATGCTGCCACTATCGGCTGGAAACACCCCCGAAATGATATTCATTAGGGTAGATTTTCCCGCCCCGTTCTCGCCAACCAGCGCCAACGCTTCCCCACGATAAAGGTCAAACTGCATGCTGTCTAAGGCCTTTGTACCAGGGAATTTTTTATGTATGTCCTTCACTGAAAGGACAATTTCACCGTGCACGTCTACGCCCCCTTTTTATATAGTTGTTAAATTATAGTTTTAAATGTTAATTTTTTTATATATTTATTATAATAGCTTTTTTCAAAGGGCGCTATTGGATATTTTTTTCTTTTATTGTATTATGTTGACTAAGCGAAGGTGCCCATTGGGCAAAAAAATACAAGCCCGCCCATTGTAGGCGAGCTTGGCTGGTTTATAGCATATGCCGCGTTTCCCAAAACAGGGCCGCGGCATACATTAAGTAATGGGCTTGCGCTATTGGGCAATTAATTCGATCATATCAATCGATTCAATTCTTAGAATTTTAGTTGCTTCAAGCTTCTTTTTAGCATCGATAAACGTAATTTTAATCCATTCGTCATCCACCGCCAACACTGTGCACTCATCGATTATTTTGTCGGTAATAAATGTGGCATCTGATGTTTTCATCTTGCAGCGCTTACCTACTAGTTCCGATATAATTTTCGACATTTGTGAGCCTCCATTAGTTTTCCTTTTTAAAGCTTTAACTTGTTTTTCAAGTTTTTTTGTTTTCTCTGGGTATGACGAACAAGCAAGAAGTAAACCAAAACAAACCCAGACAATCCAATCCAAGATATTTGCCCCCTGCTATAAATATAAAAAGCTGCCAAACGTATGTCTACAGCTTTTACAGTATGGATGTCTTTCGCAGTATACCATATATGAAATAGCGTGCCAATGCTTAATATATGTAATATATGGCAAAAGAGAACACAGGAACCGTGCTTGCCCGTGTTCTCTTTTGTAGCCGTGCAGTTTAACTTACTAAATGCTAAACGCCAAGCTTTGCCTTACGTAGCATTTCTACATTGGTAAAATTCTTTTTGGGGGTATAGCCCTGTAGCGGCATAAAACGTTCGTGAACGGCGTCTACAAACCAATCGGGCTGGGGGAAGAAAAAGTGCTCGTATTCAAATGCGGGGGTAATCCAATTTTCGGCACCCAACACAAAGGGAGGTGCGTCCAAATCATCGAAGCAAAGTTGGGTAATGTTGTGGGCAAAATCGTTTAGGATGCTACCCCGGGCGCAGGCATCGCTGGCCAGAATAATCTTGCCGGTTTTTTTAACCGATTCCACTACCGTATCGTACTGGAAGGGCACAATGCTGCGGGCGTCGATTACCTCGGCCGAAATGCCATGCTGCTCTTTCAGAATTTTGGCGGCATCCAATGCGGAATACAATACTGCACCAATGGTTAAGATGGTAATATCACTGCCCGCCAGCTTTACATCCGGCACGCCCAGGGGAATTTCGTAATACCCTTCGGGCACACCGCCGGCATGGAAGCGTTCGCCCATGTCGTAGAACTTCTGGCTTTCAAAGAACACCACAGGGTCAACCCCCGCAAGTGCGGTGTTCATAAGCCCCTTTGCGTCGTAGGGTGTAACGGGGTATACCACCTTAAGCCCCGGCATGTGCGATGCAAGCGCCGACCAATCTTGGCTGTGCTGTGCGCCATATTTGCTGCCCACCGAAACCCGCAGCACCACAGGCATTTTCAACAACCCGGCCGACATAGCCTGCCACTTTGCAAGCTGGTTAAATACCTCGTCGCCCGCACGGCCCAAAAAGTCGCAGTACATTAGCTCTACCACGGCACGCCCGCCGGCCATGCCATAGCCTACGGCGCTGCCTACAATAGCAGCCTCGCTTATAGGTGCGTTGAACAGACGGTGGTGGGGGATGCTATCCATCATCTGGCGGGTAACCGCAAAAGCCCCGCCCCAATCGCGCACATCTTCACCATAAAGAATAAGCGTGGGGTCTTCATAAAACTTATCAAAAATTGCTTCAAACAAGCCGTCGCGCAGGGTAAAGACCTTGTGTTTGCTAATCTCTTTACCGCTTTCGTCGTAGGCAAAGCGGGCCTTGGTTTTTAGGCTTTGCACACGGGGGTTTTCGTCTTTTGGGGTGAGAACCTCCGGTTGGCGGTTATCCATCTTTAGCTGTGTTTCATTCTTAAACATTAGGCCTTCTACAATAAGCCTGTCGTCTTCCAAATTCATATAGGGCGATACGGCAGTGTCTTGCGCCAGCATAAACACTTCACGGTTGCGCTTTTGGGCAGCTTCTACCGTCTTTTTGCACTCTTCCTCGCTGCAAATGCCGGCCTTTACCAGCTCGGCCTGGAACCACTGGATGCTATCTTCACCCCGCCAGAGTTCAATTTCTTCCGCGCTGCGGTAGGCAGAAGCGTCCGAAGTGGAATGCCCCGAAATGCGGTAGGTCACTACATCCAGCAGCACAGGGCCGCCGCCCTTTTTAATCAGTTCCTTTTTGCGGCGGAAGGCGTCAATAACCGCCAGGGGGTTATAGCCGTCCACCCGCTCGGCATGCATTTGGTCTTTGGCAATGCCTGCGCCCATGCGCGCCAGATAATCGTAAGCCATGGTTTCCCCACGCGTCTGGCCGCCCATGCCGTAGTTGTTGTTATTAAAGCAGAATATTACAGGCAGACCGCCGTTTATGCCGTCCTTCCACAGGGTTCGATATTGGTCCATAGCGGCGAAATTTAGGCTTTCCATCACCGGGCCGCAGCCCATGGAAGCGTCGCCAATGTTACAAACCACAATGCCGTCTTTTTTATTGCAGCGCTGGTAGAGCGCCACGCCGGTAGAGGTAGGGCCCGAGCCCCCCACAATGGCGTTGTTGGGGAAGATGCCAAAGGGGGTGAAAAAGGCGTGCATTGAACCGCCCAGGCCCCGGTTAAAGCCGGTATCGCGGGCAAAAACTTCCGACATAGCGCCGTAGAGATAAAAATACTGCGCCTTTTCTTTTACAGAACCAAACTTCAAATGCTGTTCCAGAATGGCAAGGTTGCGCCCACCAAAAAAGCTACGCATTACTTGCTCGAGCTCGGTATCTGCCAGCTTTTGAATGGAGGAAAGCCCCTTGGCCAAAATTTCGCCATGGCTGCGGTGCGAGCCAAGAATATAATCTTCTACCCCCAGCACAAACGCCTGGCCGACAGCAGCCGCCTCTTGCCCCGCCGAAAGATGTGCCGGCCCCGCATAGGTAAAGGGCAGATCGTTGTACCGGCCCTGCACCTTAATTTCGTTAAGCATGGTTTCAAATTCACGAATGGCAGCCATGTCCGAAAGGATATTTAAGAATTCTTCCTTAGTAAAGTTTTTGCTTTCCTCTGCCAGGGTTTTGTTGTAGGCGTTTACCGGAATATCTTCAAAGTGGATGAAGCCGCTTGCGCGCAGTTCTTTAGGGTCTACCAGCAAACTTTTAGGCATAGTTGTATCCCTCTTTCAAGTAATATCAAATATTCTTAATTACAGCTCAAACAAGGCTTCCTTAATAACCTCGCCCACGGTGGGGTGGGGGAACACCAGTTGCTTTAAGCTTTGTAACGGAATTTGCTGCTCTATCATAAGTGCAGCGCCGTAGATAATTTCTGAAGCCATGTTGCCAACCATGCAAACACCCAGCACGCGGTTATTCTTTTTGTCGTACACCAGTTTGATAAACCCGTCGCCGCCCTCGTTTTCGGCCAGATACCGGCCGCTGTAGGCCATAGGTAGTTTAATGCAGGTAACATCGTAGCCCTTTTCTTTTGCGCTGCGCTCGGTTTCGCCCACCGAGGCAACCTCGGGGTTGGTGTAAATAATAGAGGGTATAGCGGTGTAGCGCATGGTATCGCGCACACCTAAAATATGGTTTACCGCCACCTCGGCTTCGCGGTAGGCGGTGTGGGCCAGCATCATCTTGCCGTTTACATCGCCAACGGCGTAGACACCGGGCAGGTTGGTTTGCAGGTGCTCGTCGGTTACAATGGCACCGCGCTCTATGTAAACCCCCAGTTTTTCCAGCCCAATGCCGCCTGTAACTGCGCGCCGCCCAATAGAAAGCAGCACTTTATCTGCTTTTACAGTAACATTGCTGCCGGCCTGGGTAAAGGTGACGCTATCTTGGCCCACTGCGGTAACCTGGCAGGCAAGCTGAAAGGTTACCCCTTTTTTGCGGTAGTTTGCCAGTAAATTTTCGGCAATTTCGCTATCTACAGGCCCGCCAATAGAAGGCAGCATTTCAATTACCGTAACCTTGCTGCCTGCCGAATTGTAATAGGCCGCCATTTCCAGCCCCACCACGCCGCCGCCAATGACGCATAGTTCTTTAGGAATTTCGGTAAGAGATAATATCTCGCGGTTGGTGAGCACAAACCCAGCCTGTAGCCCCTCTTGCAGCCCTGTAATGGGGGGGAGCAGCGGCTGGCTGCCGGTGGCAATAATAAGGTTTTTTGCGGTGTATTCTTTGCCTTGGCACACTACTGCATAGCCGCCATCTACCCGGCCCCCAATGCTGGCTTCGCCCTCAATAACCTGTACATGGTTCTTCTGCATTTTTACGGCTACGCCCGCCACAAGCTTGCCTACAACCTTATCTTTGCGGGCAATAACGGCCTTTTGGTCCAGGCCAGCCCCCTGCACCGAAACGCCGTAGGCACTGCCGTGGTTGCAATAATCAAAAATTTTCCCACTGTAAAGCAGCGCCTTAGAGGGAATGCACCCCTCGTTTAGGCAAACGCCGCCAAGAGCGTTTTTTTCAAAGAGCGTTACCGAAAGGCCGGCTGCGCCGGCACGTTCGGCGGCGCAGTAGCCACCCGGCCCACCGCCAATAATGATACTATCGTTC
>CAYYOY010000045.1:0-9766 GCA_964473265.1 uncultured Oscillospiraceae bacterium | reverse complement strand
GCTAAGGCCAATAAGGAGCTTTCCTCTTTCGACCTGGACGGCCTGCGCTGGAGTAAAATTGTTATCTGTACCGATGCCGATGTCGACGGCTTTCAAATTCGCACGCTTATCCTTACTATGCTCTACCGCCTTACGCCTACCCTTATTGATAAGGGCTATGTTTACATTGCGGAATCGCCACTTTACGAAATAAACACCAAGACCGAAAGCTTCTTTGCCTATTCCGATGCCGAGAAGGCAAAAATTTGCAAACAGCTGGGCGATACAAAGTACACCCTGCAGCGCTCTAAGGGTCTTGGAGAAAACGAGCCCGAGATGATGTGGCTTACCACCATGAACCCGCAAACCCGCCGCCTTATAAGGGTTACGCCCCAAAACGCAGCCGCAACCGCGCAAATGTTCGAGCTTCTGCTGGGCGATAACCTTGCCGGCCGCAAGGCCTTTATAGCCGAAAATGGTAGCCGCTACCTGGAACTGGCCGATATTAGTTAAACAAGGGGGTTCACCCATGCCGCCCAAAAAAGAAAAGCCGTCCCAGCGCCAGGCCGGCTCTACACACGGGCATATTGAAGGCGCCGGTGTGGTGGTGGAACAACCCATCACCCAAACGCTTACCGAAAACTACATGCCCTACGCCATGAGCGTAATTGTTTCGCGCGCCATTCCCGAAATTGACGGCTTCAAGCCGTCCCACCGCAAAATTTTATACACTATGTATAAAATGGGGCTTTTATCAGGCTCGCGCACCAAATCGGCCAATGTGGTGGGGCAGACCATGCGGCTGAACCCACACGGCGATGCCGCTATCTACGAAACCATGGTGCGCCTTACCCGTGGGTATGAGGCGCTTATTAGCCCCTATGTCGATTCCAAGGGCAACATGGGCAAGGTGTATTCGCGCGATATGGCCTATGCCGCCGCCCGCTACACCGAGGTAAAGCTCGAGACTATCTGCGCCGAGCTTTTTACCGATATTGACAAAGACACCGTCGATTTTGTTGATAACTACGATAGCACCATGAAAGAGCCCCTGCTGCTGCCGGTGCGTTTTCCCTCTATTTTGGTGAATGCCAATGTGGGCATTGCCGTGGGTATGGCAAGCTCCATCTGTTCTTTCAACCTGGCCGAGGTTTGCCGCACCGCTGCGGCCTACATCAAAAACCCCAAGCACGATATTCCCTCCACCCTGCAAGCGCCCGATTTCCCCGGCGGTGGGCACATTGTGTACGACGCTGCCGAGCTTGCCAAAATTTACGAAACCGGCCGTGGCTCGGTGCGTGTGCGCAGCAGCTACCGCTACGATAAAAGCTGCAACTGTATTGAGATTACCGAAATTCCCCCAACCACCACGCTGGAAGCCATTATAGACAAAGTTGTGGAGCTGGTAAAGAGCGGCAAAATACGCGAAATTGCCGATATCCGCGACGAAACCGATATTAACGGCCTGAAAATTGCTATAGACCTAAAGCGCGGGGCCGACCCCGAAAAGCTTATGCTGCGGCTCTTTAAATCTACCCCGCTGGAAGATACCTTCTCCTGCAATTTTAACCTGCTGGTGGGTGGCGGCCCGCAGGTGCTGGGCGTGGCTGCCATTCTGGAAGAATGGGTGGCCTACCGGCGGGAATGCATTCGCCGCCGCCTTTGCTACGAGCTGGAACAAAAGCGCCAAAAGCTGCACCTGCTGCGTGGCCTGGAAAAGATACTGCTGGATATTGACAAAGCCATCACCATTGTGCGCCAAACCGAACAGGAACGCGAGGTTGTGCCCAACCTAATGATTGGTTTCGGTATCGACCAAATTCAGGCCGAATATGTGGCCGAAATTCGTCTGCGCCACCTGAACCGCGAATATATTGTGGGCCGCACCAACGAAATTGCCCAGCTGCTCAAAGACATTGCCGAAATGGAAGCCATTTTGGAAAGCAAAAAGCGGCTGGATGGCATTATTGTAGAAGAACTGGAGCAGGTGGCAAAAAAGTACGGAAAGCCCCGCCGCACCCAGCTACTGTATAACGCTGCCCAGGCCGAAGAAGAGCAGGCGCAGGAAATTCCGGAATACGCCGTACACCTCTTTTTCACCCGCGAGGGCTATTTCAAGAAAATTACCCCCCTTTCGCTGCGCATGAGCGGTGAGCAAAAGCTCAAAGAGGGCGACGAAATTACCCAAACGGTGGAAAGCCAGAACACCGCCCACCTGCTCTTTTTTACCGACAAAGCGCAGGTATACAAGTGCCGCGCCAGCGATTTTGAAGACACCAAAGCCAGCGTGCTGGGCGAATATGTAGCGGCCCGCCTAGGCTTTGACGAAAACGAAACCCCGCTCTATATGGCCGTAACACAAGAGTATAGCGGCTTTATGCTGTTCTGCTACGAAAACGGCAAGGTAGCCAAGGTAGAAATGTCGGCCTACCAAACCAAAACCAACCGGCGCAAGCTGCTGGGGGCCAGCTGCGAAAAGCAAAAGCTGGTGGCTGCCCTTTATTGCACCGAAGAATGCGAAATTTTGCTTACCTCCAGCGCCGGGCGCATGCTTATTTTCAACACTGCGACATTGGCCGCCAAGACCACCAAGAATACCCAAGGGGTGGCGGTGCTAAGCATGCGTGGTGGGGTGCGCCTTGCCGCCGCCGTGGTGCTGCAGCCCGGCAGCCTGCCGGCCGACCACCGCTACCGCACCAAAACGCTGCCGGCCGCCGGAGCCCTGCCCCGCGCCGAGGATATTTCTGAACAGCTTACCTTTGACAAAAAAGAGGAGAGTGACGCCCAATGAACTTTAAGATGATGCACAACAACCTCAATGTAGCAAACCTGGAAAAAAGCCTGGCGTTTTACGAAAAAGCCCTGGGCCTACGCGAGGTGCGCCGGAACGAGGGCGAAGGCTTTACACTGGTGTTTGTGGCCAACGAGTTTTCGGGCCACCAGTTGGAGCTTACCTGCCTGAAGGACCACCCCCAGCCCTACAACCTGGGCGAAAACGAAATTCACCTGGCCTTTGCCACCGACGATTTTGAAGCAGCCCTTGCGCACCACAAAGCCATGGATTGCGTTGTATATGAAAATACCGCCATGGGCATCTACTTTATTGTAGACCCAGACGGCTACTGGCTAGAGATTTTGCCCCGCGGTTTTTAGGTTTTAAAAACCAAAAAGCCTCCGGGTGAACCCTTTGGCTTAATGGGGTTCACGCTCCGCAAAAATGCAAACGCAACGGCTGCGAAAAATGAACCATTCATAGAATACCCGTATCGCACAGGAATATACACATGCACGCCCACAAAAAAACAATGCCTGCGGTAAAACCGCAAGCATTGCAAAAATAGGGTTTAGCAAGCCTTAATAACCCAGTGTCTCGGGCATAAAAATGACTGTAATGCGGCCCTTTTGGCGCTGGTAGCCGGTTTTTAAGTATTGGCAGCAAAGGCGCTGTTCGCTGCGGCAGCCGCCGGTGCAGTGGCCTGTGGTGTAGCAGCCGGTGGTGGTTGTGCTCAGGCGCTGCGCATTGGCAGGGGCGGCAACGGCTTCCAGGCGCTCCATGGCGGCGGACATATCCTTTACAATTTTGTTGTAGCCCACCAGCACCAGCACACGCTTGGGGCCAAAGGCAATGGCTGCCACCCGGTTGCCAATGCCGTCTATGTTATAAAGCTCACCCTGCTCGGTTACGGCGTTGCTGCCGGTGAAGTAAAAATCGGCCGAAAATGCCTGGCGCTGTATCTGGTCGGCCTCTTCGGGGGTAATGCCGGGGCGCGACCGATCCAAATAGTTTAGGTGGCCGTCGCGTAGCCAGTCCATCAGCCCCAGCTGGGCCAGTGTCATTGAACCGCCTGAAGCCACCGTGCTGCCGGCAGGAACCAGCCCACCCAGCTTTTCCAGCAGCTCTTCCCGGCTGGTAACCAGCATGGCTTCCATATTGTTTTTTTCCAGCGCTGCCATGGTTTTGCGGATGCGCTGTTCGGTTACCGTCCATAAGTTTTTCTCCATACCTTTGCCCCCTATAGTTTTTGGTTACTGAACTTGGGTGCAGGCCCGAAGGCCTGCATACTCAAAAAGCAGCCGTGCGCCGCAAAGCTACTTACGGTACAACCATTATACCAAGCGCACAGGCTGAATGCAATGCTTGCCACGCACTACAGGAGGACGCCATGCAGCAGTATATACTTGCTTACTTTGCTATAGCCAACCTTGCGGCGTTTTGCACCTGCGCCTGGGACAAGCACTGCGCCAAACACCGCCCCGGCCACAGAATACCCGAACGCCGGTTGCTGCTGTTGGCGGGGCTGGGCGGCGGCCCCGGCCTGCTTTTGGGCATGTACACCCTGCGCCACAAAACCCGCAAGCCAAAATTTACCCTGGGTGTGCCATTGCTGCTGGCACTGCAGCTGGCCGGAGGCCTGCTGTTTTTGCGCCAGTGGCCCTAAAAACCTGTAAGATCAACTTTTCGGCAGGAATTTTCCACCCTCTGTTTCGGAACACCGCTACATGGCGAAAATTCCCCGCCGTTAAGGCTTTCTACCGATAAGCACCAGAAAGGAAGAGTAGTATGCCCGCAGAGCTTACAAAGCTGCAAAACGGCAGCGATATTCGCGGCGTTGCCCTGGAGGGAGTTCCCGGCCAGGCTGTAAACCTTACCCCCACCATTGCAGGCCGGCTGGCCTGCGCCTTTGCCCACTGGCTGAGCCGGCGCATGGGCAGCCCCCTAGAGGAGCTAGTGGTGGCCGTAGGGCGCGACAGCCGCCTTTCCGGCCCCGACCTTATGCAGGGGGTAGTGCAGGGCTTGCTTGGCTGCGGCCTTACCGTGCAAGATTGCGGCATGGCCTCTACCCCCGCAATGTTTATGGCTACCCAGCTACCGGGCCATATGGCCCATGGCTCTATTATGATAACCGCCAGCCACCTGCCCTTTAACCGCAACGGCATGAAGTTTTTCACCCCCGAGGGCGGGGTGGAAAAGGCCGATATTACTGAAATTATTGCACTGGCAGAACAGCTACCCCAAGAGGGCGGACAGGCCGCCGGCAAGCTGCTGCCCAGCAGCTTAATTAAAGACTACGCCGCCCACCTTTGCCAGCATATCCGCGCCGGCATTCGCGATACCGCCAACCCCGAAAAACCGCTTACCGGCCTAAAAATAGCGTTGGACGCCGGCAACGGCGCGGGCGGCTTCTATGCCAGCCAGGTGTTGCAGGCGCTGGGGGCCGATACCTCTGCCAGCCAGTTCTTAGAGCCGGACGGCCACTTCCCCAACCACGTGCCCAACCCCGAGGACGAAGCAGCCATGGCGGCCATCAGCAAGGCTACCCGCGAGGGCGGCTGCCATATGGGCATTATTTTTGATACCGATGTAGACCGTGCCGCTGCGGTGGATAGCACTGGGCAGGAGATTAACCGAAACCGGCTTATTGCCCTGATTTCGGCCATTGTGCTGGAAGAAAACCCCGGCGGAACCATCGTTACCGATTCCGTTACCTCCGACCAGCTTACCCAGTTTATTACCGCCCGTGGGGGTGTGCACCACCGCTTTAAGCGCGGCTATAAGAACGTTATCAACGAGGCCATTCGTCTGGAAGGCCAGGGCATTTGCGCCCCACTGGCCATAGAAACCTCCGGCCATGCCGCCCTGAAAGAAAACTACTTTTTGGATGACGGTGCCTATCTGGTTTCTAAGCTGCTGGTGCGCCTGGCACTGCTGCACAAGCAGGGCAAGGGTCTTGATGCACTGCTGGAAGGCTTTGGCGAACCGGCCGAAAGCTGCGAAGCCCGCCTGCGCATTGCGGGGGAAGATTTTGCCCCCTACGGCCAGCAGGTGTTGGACGGCCTACTGGCACATGCCAAAAGCCAAGGCTGGCAGATTGCCGAGCCCAACTACGAGGGTGTGCGCATTTCCTTTGGTAAAGAGCAGGGGGACGGCTGGGCACTGCTGCGCCTTTCGCTGCACGACCCACTGCTGCCGCTGAATATAGAATCGAACACGGTAGGTGGCGTTACGCATATTGCCCGCCAGCTGGAACACTTTCTGGCCGGTTACGCCCGGCTGGACATTACCCCCCTGCAGGCAGTTGTTTAGCTTCAACCAACCCGGTAAACACAACAGCACCCCGGCATATGCCGGGGTGCTTTCGCTATATGATTAAATTTAGCTCGCCGTAACAGGCTCTGCCTGTTCTGCGGCAAGGGCGGCTTCGGCCTGGCCATAGGGCATGGTAAGGCTGTGCCAAATACCGTTTACCTGCTCAACGCATTCAAAGTAAGCCTGCGAAATTAGGTTGGGCTTCAGGCCCAGCTTTTCGGCATAGCCGGCCATACGCTGCCAATCGGCCGCTTCGTAGGCCAGAACAAGGTTGTAAAGCAAGCCACACGGGCCTTCACCGGTGAGCAGTGCCTGCTTTACCTCGGATGAAACGGCTAGCTCGGCTAGGGCGGCCTCCAGCGGTACCTCTAAAAGCACCCCAAGGGTAGAGAACATACCCATTAAATACGCTTCAGGCCTAGAAATGGGGAAGTTCGATAAATATGTAACCAGCTCGGAGCAGAAGCTTGCCCGCAAAAAGGACATTTTAATCACTTCGTTGGGTAGCGCATCGTTGTCCGGCTTAAAGCTAAGCAGGTATATCCACTGCTTTAGCTGCCCAAGGCCCAGTACAATGAGCGCCTGCTTTACCGATTTCACCTGGTTGCGCAGGGAAAAATAGGCCGAGTTTACAAGCTTTATCAGCGAAAAGGCCAGGGTAACATCGCGCGAGATAATGGCGGTAATCTCGTCAATATCGGGTTCGTCTTTGGTAATAGCCACCACCAGTTGGAAAAAGTTGCTCTGCATGTGGTCCATACGGTGTATTTCGGTGGTAGAAGCCTGCGCCACATATGCCCCTTGCAAATAATGGCAGCCCAGCTCCATGGCCATGGCGTAGGTTTGCGGGGTATTAATGTTATAGGCGATAATCTCTTTTTCAAAATTGGTGGCAATTTGGATAATGTTTTTTACAGCGTGGCTATCTGGGTTGGCAAAATCTATTTTGATAATGTCAATAGCGTCTAATATGGAGAAATAGCGCGCACCGAAGGCAAAGCCTTTTGCCGCCAGGCGGTAGCCCTGCTTTTTATAACGGTAGATAATTTTGCTGGCCACCGGGTGGACGATAGAACTATCGTCAATTTGAATAACCAGCTTTTGTTCGGCAAAGATACGCGGCACATTGCGCATGAGCAGGTTGGGGGTAAAGGTGAGATAGGCGGTTTTACCGTCTAAAAAGCTTTCACTGTCAAAGGTTTCTAAAAAGTTTTCAATGGCGTTGGCCGCCTTGGTTTCGCGCAGAGCCGAGGCATCTTCAAAGCTTTCCTTATAAAGAACCTCGTAGCCCACTACATTTTGGTTTCTATCCAGAATAGGTTGCCGTACAATGTATGTTTGCATGCTGCACACCTCATTGTTGGTTTAAACTTTATAGCCTTTTGCC
The DNA here is from genome assembly GCA_964473265.1 of uncultured Oscillospiraceae bacterium. Lineage (GTDB taxonomy): Bacteria > Bacillota > Clostridia > Oscillospirales > Ruminococcaceae > Heteroruminococcus. Next base: position 2,312 of record CAYYOY010000045.1, on the reverse strand, counting down.
AAGAAAATTCCCAGCCTATTTTACCGATATTCCGTTGAGATGCCGGATAATCGCTCCGCTAATTTCACCCAGCGGCATTTGTGTTTCTACGCCGCCAATATTGAAGGCTACCATAGGCATGCCGTATACCACGCAGCTTTCTTTATCCTGCCCAATGGTGTGCGCCCCGGCCTGGCGCATTTTCAGCAGGCCTTTGGCACCGTCGGCCCCCATGCCGGTAAGAATAATGCCCAGTGCGTGCTTGCCTGCGGTGGTGGCTACAGAATCGAAGAGAACGTCTACCGAAGGGCAATGGCCGCTCACCTTTTCGCCCGGCTGGCTAGAAACATAGTACCCCTGGGTATCTTTGCATAGGCGCAGGTGGCTGTCGCCTGCCGCTATAATGGCAAGACCCTTGCGCACCCTGTCGCCATTTTCGGCTTCCTTCACCTGCAGTTGGCATATTTTATCTAGCCGCTGGGCGTACATTTTGGTAAAAACCGGTGGCATATGCTGCACTACCACAATGCCGGGGGTATCGGGCGGCAGGTTCTTAATTACTTCTAAAATAGCCTCGGTGCCACCGGTAGAAGCCCCAATGGCAATCACAATATCGCGTTGGCCGGGCATAAGCCGGGCGGGGGGCAGGTGCGGGGTTAAAGGAGCAGCCAGCTTTTGCCGAACCTTAGCGGTGGAGGCAATTTTCACCTTGGTAGCAAGCTCCATTATAAAGGCGTTTAAATCTTGCGGGGAACTTACCTGCGGTTTTTTTACAAAATCGACAGCCCCGGCGCTCAGAGCATCCAGCGCATTAATAGGCAACGAGCTAACCACCACCACCGGCACCGGGTGCACAGGGATGAGCTGCTTGAGGAAATCGATGCCGTTCAGCTTGGGCATTTCCACATCCAGTGTAACCACGTCGGGCTTTAGCTGCTTAATTTTTTCCATTGCGTCGAAAGAATCGACAGCCGTTCCCACTATTTCTAAACGCTGGTCGGCCGAAAGGCCTCGCCGCAGCGTTTCGCGAAACAGTATGGAATCGTCCACGATCAACACTTTAATGGACGGCAGCATTAGCTTTCACCATCTCTTCTTTGGTAAATTGCAGGTTTAATGTACTTATAGCGTGTGGCTTCACGGTTGATAACCTCGGAATGCCCAATGAACAAAAAGCCGCCGTCGGCTGTAAAATCAAAGAACTTATTTACCAGAGTGTCTTTGGTGGGGGCATCGAAGTAAATCATAACGTTGCGGCAGAAAATAAGGTCAAAAGGTTTTTTAAAGGGGAAGGGTTCCATGAGGTTGAGCGGGCGGAAAATAACCTCTTTACGAATTTTTTCTGTAATGGTAAAAGTGCCGTCCTTGTTATTGTGGGTGTAGCGTGCCCGCCACTGCTCGGGAATATCCTTCAGCCCTTCTATAGGGTAGGTTGCTTTTTTGGCCTTTTCCATGGCGTTCATGGAAATATCGGTGGCAAGAATTACAGTATCCCACTGCGATTTGCTAGAGCCGAAATATTCGTCCATTGCCATGGCCATGGTGTAGGGTTCCTGCCCGGAAGAACAACCGGCGCTCCAAATGCGCAGCACTTTGCTGGGGCAGCGGCGTTCAAAATAGGGCAGCACATGCTGGGTTAGATACTGAAAATGCTCTACTTCACGCATAAAAAAGGTATGGTTGGTGGTAATGCGGTTGAGCAGGGTGGTAAGCTCTGTGCCGGTAGTATCCTTAAACAGCAGGTTCATATATTCCTCAAACGATTTCATGCCTTTTTCGGCAAGCACGCCCGAAAGCCGCCCCTCGATGAGGGTGCGCTTTTTGGTTAAGTTAATGCCGTATTTCTTTTGCACAAATTCCGTTAGGGTAATAAACTCCTTGTCGGTAAGGGTTATCATGCCAAAGCTCCTTTTTGCCCAAGGCAGAAATTGCGTGCCATGTAAGCCGCCCCACCGGCAGGCTTAACCGCCGGTGGGGTGAAAAGCCCTAGAAAAGAACAGGCTTTAGGTCATCTTGAAAGAATTCTTCGCAGTTGATGGTAAGAATGAGCCTGTCGCTCATCTGCAGCACCGATTTTAAGTATTTATGCGCGTTGTTGTGCTTGCTGGCAGGCAGTGCCACAAGCCCCTGGCCGGTAAGGCCCACAACGTCCGAAACCATGTCTACAATAATGCCTACCTGCATATCGTGAATGCTTACCACAATAATGCTGGTAGATAGAACGTAATCTTTTTACTGCATGCCGAATTACAGCCGTAAATCCATAACCGGCACAAATTTTCCTCTCAGGTAGAGAATAAACTATACAAATCCCGGCACTTTGGGCACACTTC